>CANRGR010000025.1 GCA_947630245.1 uncultured Clostridia bacterium
ATTTCGGTATCGCCGACTTTTTCTTCGAGGAACAGGGAGGCGTTGACCGCCACGCCGGCGACGAGCGCGAAAACGAGCGCGAGCCAAAGCGCGAATGCGATGACGTTTCTCCGGTCCGTCCAGAAGTGATGTCTTTTTTCCGCCATAGTCCCGTCTCCTTCGGTTTGTACTATCATTTTATCCCAAATGTGCGGTTTCGTCAACCGATATTTCCCGCAAAATGGGCGGATCGGCAAGAAAAATCCCCAAAATCGTTTACTTTTCATGAAAAATAGAGTAAAATATGGGCATATTCGCGGAGGAGACACGGATGGGACTCATTGAAACGCTCAAAAAACGATTCTTTCGCGGGAAGCCGCGCGAGGAGCTTCGTCTCGGCGTCGCCTTCGGCAGCGGCGGCGCGAAGGGCATGGCGCATCTCGGCGCGCTCAAAGCGTTCGAAGAGGAGCGTCTCCGCTTTTCCTTCGTCACGGGCTCCTCGATCGGCTCCATCGTCGGCGCGCTCTATGCAAAGGGCTTTACCTCCGCCGACATGATTCAGGTCATCGAGACCCTCAACAGGCGGGAATTTTCGAAGAATCTCCGCCCGTTTGCCGATCTCTCGTTTGCGGAGCGATTTCTCGAAAATTATCTCGACGGGGACATTCCGTCCCTGCCCGTTCCCTTTGCCGCATGGGCGACGGAGGAGAACGGCACGGGCGTCGCCCTCAAAGAGGGCGGGATCGCAAAGGCGCTCACCGCGTCCTCCGCAATTCCTCCCTTTTTCCGCGCGGTCACCATCGGGGACAAGCGCTACTACGACGGCGCCTTTTCAAACGCCGTGCCCGCCGACCTCTGCCGGGAGCTCGGCGCGGAATTTGTGATCGGGGTGGATCTCTCCGCCTTCTCCAAGCCGGAGGAGGAAAAGAGCCGCATTTCCCGCCTGCTCGGGAGCGCGATCAACCGGTTCACGCCCATCGCATACAATGACGATTGCCGCTCGCGCGGATACCGCGCCGCGGATTATATGCTTGCGCCCGATCTGCGGGAATTCCGCGCGACGGACATCTCCCGCGAGGCGATGGACAGGATGTTCGAATGCGGCTACGACGCCGCGAAGGCGGCGATGCCCGCGATCCGGCAACAGATCGACGAGGCGCAAAGGGCGAAATCCGCGCGGGCGAAGAAGGGACGCGGATGACCCGCGAGGAGCGGCGGCGCAAACTTTCGCCCGAGACGAGGCGGCGCAGAAGGACGCTCGCGCTCGTTGCAATCGCCGCGGCGGCCGTCATCGCGATCGCGGTGTTCGGCGCGTTCGTTCCCTTCGATTCTTTGCTTCCCGCCTATTCCGTTCCGCCACGCAGAGAGGGGGAGATGCGCTTTCACTTTCTCGACGTCGGACAGGGCGACTGCACCCTCGTCGAATTTCCGGACGGGGAGACGCTCGTCGTCGACGCGGGGGACGGAACGGCGGACGCCGTCGGGCACATCGTCCGCTATCTCAAAGGACTGCACCCCGTGCGGGTCTCCATGCTTCTCACCCATCCCGATCTCGACCATTACGGCGGATTTTCCGCGCTTTTGAACGTATTCGGAGCGGAGCGTTTCTATCTGCCCGTCTATGACGCGGACGCAAGGGAGTACCGCGCGCTGAAAGAAGAAATCGCGGCGCTCGGCTGCCGCTGTGAGACGCTCGCGCGCTATGGGGGATTCGGTTCCGGTTGCGGCGCGTATATGAGCTGTATCTCCCCGTATGCCTACGGCGAGGGCACGGGCAACGACGCCTCCGCCGTCCTCTATTTCGCATACGAGGGCGCACGCGTTCTGCTCTGTGCGGACATCTCCGCCGTCCGCGAACGGCTTCTCGTCCGCGAATACGCGCTCGACGGGGACATCTTTTCCGCCGAAGAGCGCGAAGTGCGGCTCGATGAGATCGACGTCGTCAAGGCGGCCCATCACGGCTCGTCGGATTCCTCGTCGCAAGAGTGGCTCTCGCTGCTCCGCCCCGCGCATTTCGTCGTCTCCTGCGGACGGGACAACGGCTATTCCCATCCCTCGGGCGAGGCGCTCGCGCGGCTGAGAGCGGCGTCTCCGCAGGGCAAGATCTATCGCACGGACGAACTCGGAGACGTCATGTTCTCCGTCTATGAAGGAAAAATCACCGTTTCTACGGATCGGAAGTGAAATTATGAGAATCACCACAGCGGGCGAATCGCACGGGAAGTGCGTTACCGCCATCCTCGAAGGGCTCCCGTCGGGGCTCGGGATCGACCTGTCCCGCCTCGACGCGGAACTTGCGCGCCGCCAGAGCGGCTACGGCAGGGGCGGCAGACAGAGCATCGAACACGACCGCGCCGAGATCCTCTCGGGCGTCCGCGGCGGCGTCACGCTCGGAAGCCCCGTCACCCTCGCCGTCATGAACCGCGACTATGAGAATTGGCGGGAAGTCATGTCCCCCGAAGAGTGCGACTTTGCCGCGCGGCGGGTCACGCGGGTCCGTCCGGGACACGCCGACCTTGCGGGCATGCTGAAATACGGATTCGACGACGCGCGCAACGTGCTCGAACGGGCGTCCGCGCGCGAGACGGCGGCGCGGGTCGCCGCGGGAACGGTTTGCAGACTTCTGCTCGAACGGCTCGGGATCGGAATCACGGGCTATGTCCGCGGCATCGGACAGGCGCGCGATCCGTCGGAGTATTCCTTTTCCGAAATCGCGCGGGGACGGCGGCCGTTGCTCGGCATGATGGACGCCGCGACCGAAGAGCGCGCCGTCGCCCTCATCGACGGGGCGCGGGAGAAGGGGGACACGCTCGGCGGCGTCCTCGAACTGCGCGTCCGCGGGCTCAGACCCGGGTTCGGCGGCTATGCGACGTACGGCGAGAAGCTCGATGCCCGCCTTGCCGCCGCGCTCATGAGCGTTCAGGCGATCAAGGGTGTGGAGATCGGGCTCGGCTTTGCCGCGGCGGAAAAATACGGGAGCGAAGCGCACGACGAAATCTTCCCGGGGGACGGTTCCTTTGTCCGCAGAACCAACCGTGCGGGCGGTATCGAAGGGGGGATGTCCAACGGCGGGGAGCTCGTTCTCCGCGCCGCCATGAAGCCGATTCCGACCCTCATGCGCGGGCTGAGGACGGTGGACACCGAGGACGGCAAGGCGGCAGTCGCGGCGGCGGAACGGAGCGACGTCTGCGCCGTCACGGCGTGTGAGGTCGTGCTCGAAGCCGCGCTCGCCTCGGAGCTCAGTGCGGTCGTGCTCGAACGGCTCGGCGGAGATACGATGGCGGCGGTCGAAGAACGGTACGGGAGGCTCCCGCAATGAAATCCGTTCGCATCCGCTGCCGGGGAGAGGGCGAAGAGAGCGTCGTGATCTGCGGCAAAGGCGCGTTCGGCGCGCTCGCCCGCCGCGGCGTTCCCGAAGGCGGCGGAATCGTATTCACGGACCGCAACGTCGAGGCGCTCTACGGCGACCGCATCGCGGGCGCGCTCGGCGGACTGCCCGTCCACGTCATGCCCGCGGGCGAAAAAAACAAAAACGAACGCACGCTGTTTTCCCTGCTCGACGCGATGGCGCGGGCGGGAATTCGGCGGAATTCCGTGCTGATCGCGGTCGGCGGCGGGGTTGTGGGCGATCTCGGCGGGCTCGCCGCCGCGCTCTACATGCGCGGGATCGACTGCGTGCAGGTCCCCACGACCCTCCTTGCGCAGGTGGATTCCTCCGTCGGCGGCAAGACGGCGATCGATTTCCACGGCGCGAAAAATCTCGTCGGCGCATTCCGGCAGCCGGGGCGCGTCTATGCCGATCCCCTGTTCTTTTCCACCCTTCCCGCCCGCGAAATCCGCTGCGGGCTCGGGGAGATCGTCAAGCACGGCGCGCTGCATCCGCCCCTCTTCCGGGAACTGTTGCGCAACCGCGCGCGGCTGACCGATCCGGAGTTTCTCTCGGAAATCGTCCCCGAAAATATCGCGTTCAAAGCGTCCGTCGTCCGCGCCGATCCGCACGAGGCGGGAATCAGAAAATCCCTCAATCTCGGACACACGACGGGGCACGTCCTCGAAATGGCGTCAAAACGCCTCTCTCACGGCGAATGCGTCTTGCTCGGGATTCTCTTCGAGAGCGAGTTTGCGCGGCGTTACACGGGCTGTGACGAGGCTTTTTTGGGCGATCTCGCCCTGCTGTGCCGCACGGCGCTGCGGAGAATGCCTCCGCTGCCCGATCTGTCCGCGTCGGCGGCGCTTGCATTGCTCGATAAGAAAAATTCCGCCGCGGGCGTTGTGACGGTCACCGCGCCTGTCGCGGAGGGAAAATACGAACTGCTCTCCCTGCCCTTTGCGGAGTACGCCGCGGGGCTTGCGGAGATCAAGGAGAAATTATGCTGAAATTGGCGGTCGTCGGAAAGGATGTCTCCGCGTCCCAAAGCCCGCAGATCCACGCCTTTGTGCTCGGGAAATGGGGCGTCGGGTGCTCCTATGAAAAAGTTTCCGTTCCGTACGGTGCGTTCTGCGCGGAGGATCTCTTCTCCCGTTTCGACGCATTCAACGTCACCATTCCGTTCAAGACGAAGATCCTGCCCTTCCTCCGCGCTCTCGAAGGGGACGCGCGGGTGTTCGGGGCGGTCAATACCGTCGTCTCGGCAACGCGCACGGGCTACAACACGGACGGGCGTGGGTTTTTGCTCATGCTCGGCAACGCGGGCGTGGACGTGAAGGGCGTGCGCACGCTCGTGCTCGGCGCGGGCGGCGCGGGGAGAAGCTGTATCCGCATGCTCGCGGACGCGGGCGCGGAGGTCTTTGTCTATGAACGCGATCCCGAACGGCTGAGAGCCGTTCATCGGGAGTTCGGGGACTTCACCCCGCTTGCCGAAATTCCCCGCACGGCGTTCGGGCTCGTCGTGAACTGCACGGGAATCGGAATGCACGACACCGTCGGGCAGACGCCCGAAGTGCGCGTTGCGGGCGGCGGGACGGAGCGGGTCGGAACAGAGCTCCTTTCCCGCGCCGACGTCGCGGTGGATCTCATCTACGAGCCCGCGCGTTCCCGTTTCCTCGGGATCGCGGAGGAACTCGGCAAACGGACGGTCAACGGTTCCGCCATGCTCTTCTATCAGGCGTATCTGGCGGACTGTATCTATCTCGGAAGAACGCCCGATCCCGCGGAAGCAAAGCGGTTTTGGGAGGAATACAAGGAGGAAACTCTATGAAATTTCTGGTAATGAACGGCGTCAATCTGGCGCGGACGGGTCGGCGCGAGAGGGGCGTTTACGGCGAAGAGACGCTCGACGCGATCGAGGAGGAGATCGGGGCGTTCGTGCGGGCGCACGGGCATGAAGTCGACTTTTTCCGTTCCGATCTCGAAGGCGAACTCTGCGCAAAACTCGGGCAGACGGACGGCGTCTACGACGGGATCGTGCTCAACGCGGGGGCGTACACCCACTATTCGTACGCCATCCGGGACGCGATCGCGGGGATCGGCGTGCCCGTCGTGGAAGTGCACATGAGCAACGTCTGTGCGCGGGAGGAATTCCGCAAAAAATCGGTGCTCACGGAAGTATGCAGGGGCGAAGTCCTCGGCTTCGGAAAAAAGAGCTATCTGTTGGCTTTGGAGGGATTTTGGTTATGAATATCGTACTTTGCGGCATGATGGGCGTGGGTAAATCGAGCGTCGGCATCAAGATTGCGGAATACACGGGACGGCGCTGGGTCGATACCGACATCGTCATCGCCGACCGTCACGGCAGGATCTCCGATCTGTTCGAATATTACGGCGAAGCGCATTTCCGCACGCTCGAAACGGAGCTCGTCGAGGAGCTCGCCAAGCAGGACGGGATCGTCATCTCAACGGGCGGCGGGCTGGTGCTCAAACCCGAAAACAGCGAACTTTTGAAGCGCAACGGCAAGATTTTCTTTCTGCGCGCGTCGTTTGAAACGCTCTTGAAGCGGGTGCGCGCGGACGAGACCCGCCCGCTCCTCAAAGACACGGGCAAGACGGCGGAGCGGCTCGGCGAATTGCTCGCGGAGCGCACGCCCGTCTATGAGCTTGTGGCGGATTACATCGTCGAAACGGACGGGAAATCGGTCGAGGAAGTCGCAAGGACGATCGTCGATCTCGCGGAGGAACTCGCATGAAGTATGCGCTCGTCACGGGCGGCACGCGCGGCATCGGATTGGAGACGGCGAGAGCGCTTTCCCGCCGCGGATACGCCGTCACCGCCCTCTATTCGCACGACGAAGCGGCGGCGGAACGCGCAAAGGCGGAACTGCCCGAGGTCGCCTTCGTCCGCGCGGACGTTGCGGACGAGGAGGCGGTGAGGAGTGTCCTCGGCAAGATGCCCGCGCTCGACGTCCTCGTCAACAACGCGGGGGTCGCGCTGTTCGGGCAGATTCAGGACACGTCCGCGGCGGCATGGCAGCGGGTGTGCGAAATCAACGCGGGCGGCGTCTTTTATGCCTGCAAACATGCCGTAAAGAAACTCCTTGCCCGCGGCGGGGGAGCCATCGTCAACGTCTCCTCCGTCTGGGGAGAGACGGGGGGAAGCTGCGAGAGCGCGTATTCCGCCTCGAAGGGCGCCGTGATTGCCTTCACCAAAGCCCTCGCAAAGGAGCTCGCCCCGTCGAACATCACCGTGAACTGCGTCTCCCCGGGCGTTATCGACACCGAGATGAACGCCCGCTTGAGCGCGGAAGAGCGCAGAGCGCTCGAAGAGGAGATTCCGCTCGGGAGATTCGGTAGGGCAGAGGAAGTTGCGCAGCTGATCTGCTTTCTCTGCGAACAAAGTTACATGACGGGGCAGGATCTCGCCATCAACGGCGGATTGTATATCTGAACTTCCCCCAATCCCGCAAAACAGTACGAGCCCTCGAAAAAGAGGGCTCGATTTTTGTTTTTTGGCGTTTAGCATAGTAATATGTCACGCATACTATATGTTTTTGAATACTATGTCAGACATAATATAATACTATGCGTGACATAATTGAAATACTATGTCTGACATAGTATACAATTTTTTACGAATTTTTCCAAAAAAAGAGGAGTTTTATCTCCTTTCGTCGAAAAAAATAGGCATGAAGGAAAGAACATACGAAATAGAGCGGATGTTCCTCTCGCCCTATGCCAAGAGATCGAAGGACACGGCGGGACGGCTCAAAGACGAGCCGCCTTGTTCCATGCGCACGGATTTCCAGCGGGATCGGGACAGGATCATCTATTCGAAGGCGTTTCTGCGTCTGAAAAACAAGACGCAGGTCTTTTTTGCGCCCGATGGCGATCACTATATGTCCCGTCTCACGCACACGCTCGACGTGAACCAGATCGCGCGCTCTCTTGCGAGATGTCTTTCTCTCAACGAGGATCTCGCCGAGGCGATTGCACTCGGGCACGATCTCGGGCATACCCCGTTCGGGCATGTGGGGGAGCGCGTGCTCGACCGTCTTTGTCCGCTCGGATTCCGTCACAGCGAGCAGTCTCTCCGCGTGGTGGACAAGCTCGAAAAGGACGGAAAGGGGCTCAATCTCACAATCGAAGTGCGGGACGGGATTCTCAACCATCCGAAGGACGGCAAGCCCGCAACGCTCGAAGGCGCGGCGGTCTCCCTTGCCGACCGCATCGCTTACATCAATCACGACATCGACGACGCCGTCCGCGCGGGCTTTCTCAAAGAGGAAGATCTGCCGAAAGACGCGATCCGCGTATTCGGGCGGGACACGTCCGAGCGCATCAACAACGCGATCCGTGACATCGTCTCCGTCTCCGAAGGGCAGCCGTATGTGCGCATGTCGGACGAAAAGGCGCAGGCGCTCGACGCGCTTCGGGCGTTCATGTTCGAACATGTCTATGAGCGCGCCAACAAGCTCATTCAGGAGAGCGCGGAGCGCATGCTCGGCGAGCTCTACGCCTATTTTTCGGAGAGACCCGAAGAGCTTCCCGCCGTCTACCGGAATCTTCTTGAGGAGGACGGGAAGGACCGCATCGTCTGCGATTATCTCTCTTCGATGACCGACAAGTACGCGATCGGCGTGTTCAAGCGTCTGTTCGTGCCGCGGGAGGGGAGCGTATGAACGGGCGGAGAAGCGACGCCTATTCCGAATTTATCGCGACGCTCAAAGAGAAGAACGATATTGTGGAGGTCATCGGCTCCTACATAAAACTCGAACGCCGCGGCTATAATTATTGGGCATGCTGTCCCTTTCATCATGAAAAGACGCCCTCCTTTTCGGTGAATGCCGCCGAGCGGTTCTATCATTGTTTCGGATGCGGCGTCTCGGGGGACGTCATCGGATTCGTCAAGGAATACGAAAACGTCGATTTCCGTCAGGCGGTACAGATCCTTGCGGCGCGCGCCCATCTCGAAGTGCCCACGCCCGACAACCGTTCCGCCGAAGAGGCGGCGAAGAAAAAGCAAAAGAAGGACCGCCTGTTGTCGCTCATGCGCGACTCGGCGCGTTTTTATCTCAATAATCTCTACTCGGGACGGGCGGACGCCCATCTCGAATACATCGCAAAGCGCAAATTGCAGCCCACGACCGTGAAGAAATTCGGGCTCGGCGCGTCCCTCGACTTCTATTCTCTTCCCGGATTTTTGCTCGACAAGGGCTATACGCGGGAGGAATGCGAGGAGAGCGGCGCCTGCGTCAAGGGAACGGAGGGCAGGTTGATCGACGCGCAGGGCGGGCGGCTCATCATTCCAATCATCAACAACATGGACGAAGTGATCGCCTTCGGCGGGCGGCTCATCGTCAAGTCCGACCGCGCCAAGTACAAGAACACCCGCGAAACCATCCTCTTCGACAAGAGCAAGAGCCTCTTCAACATCAATCTCATCAAGAAGCTCAAACGCGCGGGCGCGATCCCGTCGCTCATCATGGTCGAGGGGTATATGGACGCGATCTCCCTCTATCAGGCGGGATTCGAGAATGTCGTCGCGAGCATGGGCACGTCGCTCACGAAGGAGCAGGCGCGCCTCTGCAAGCGGTACACGGACAACGTGTTCATCAGTTACGACGGCGATTTTGCGGGGCAGAAGGCGAATTTGCGCGGGCTCGACATCATGCGCTCGGAGGGGCTCAAAGTGCGCGTCGTCCCCCTTCCCGAGGGGCTCGATCCGGACGACGTCATCAAGACGTCGGGCGAGAAGGGGTACCGGGACTGTCTCGACGCCGCCATGCCGCTCATTGATTTCCGCATCCGCTCGGCGAAGCGGAAGTACGATCTTTCCCGCACGGACGAGAAGCGGGACTTTGTGCGGGAGGCGCTTTCGATCGCGAAGGAGGCGGAGTCCGCCACCGAGCGCGAGGAGCTTCTCAAACGCATCTCCGCCGAGGCGGACGTGAGTCTCACCGCCCTTCAACGGGATCTCGAATCCTCTCCTGCGCCCGCGCGCGAGGAGAGACCCGTCCGCAAGGAGGACGGCGCGGACGGCGAGCGCAAGGCGGAGCGGTACATTCTCGCCGCCTGTCTCTTCGCCAAGCCGTACGCAAGCGATTCCGTCCTGTCCGAGATCGTATTCCGCGACGACACGCTCCAACGGATCGCCGATTATCTCATGGAAAACGGGGGGATCGGGAAGGTGCGCCCGAGCGAACTCTTCGATTTTCTCGAACCCGAGGGCGAGCTCTCGGAAGTGCTCAATCTCGACTACGGGGACAATCTCGACGGCGCGCGCGCGGAGAAATATTATTCCGACTGTGTGAAACTGCTCAAAAAGCGAGAGATCATTGATCAGATCGCCATCTGCCGCTCGGCGAGCGAACAGGCGCAATCGCGCGAAGAGAGGAACGAAATCCTCGCGCGCTGCAACGAACTGATGAAAAAATTAAATCAAATCTGACGATAGGAAAGGAAACATGGAAATTACCGAACAGAAACTCGGCGAGATCATCGAGGACCTCGCGCAAAACTACCGGATGAAGGGGAGCGTCTCGACGAACGCGCTGTGCGACCATCTCGAAAAATACGATCTGAGCCCCGCCCAGATCGAGCAGATCTACAAGGCGCTGCCCGAGATGGGGGTGCAGATCTTCGATGAGGACGAGCGCGACAGGGAGCTCTTCGAACAGGCGCTCTCGGACATCGGGCTCGACGACCCCGTCAAGATGTATCTCAAAGACATCGGCAGGGTGCCGCTTCTGTCGAGCGACGAAGAGATCGAACTCGCCCGCAAGATGCAGGAGGGGGACGAAACGGCAAAACAGCGGCTTTCGGAGGCAAATCTCCGTCTCGTCGTCTCCATCGCGAAGCGGTACGTCGGAAGGGGAATGCTCTTTCTCGATCTCATCCAGGAGGGAAATCTCGGGCTCATGAAGGCGGTCGAGAAATTCGACTATCAGAAGGGCTTCAAATTCTCGACCTATGCGACATGGTGGATCCGCCAGTCCATCACCCGCGCGATCGCGGATCAGGCGCGGACCATCCGCATTCCCGTGCACATGGTGGAGACGATCAACCGTCTCACCCGCGTTTCCCGCATGCTCTTGCAGGAGAACGGCAGGGAGCCCACGCCCGAGGAGATCGCCGAGGCGATGGAGATCGACGTCGCGCGCGTGCGCGAGATCCAGAAGATCGCGCAGGATCCCGTCTCCCTCGAAACGCCCATCGGCGAGGAGGAGGATTCCCATCTCGGGGATTTCATCGAGGACGACAAGACGCAGACGCCGGGGGATTCGGTCACCTTCATCATGCTGAAGGAACAGCTTCTCGGCGTGCTCGACACGCTCACGCCCCGCGAGGAGAAGGTGCTCCGCCTTCGCTACGGCATCGACGACGGCAAGCCGCGCACGCTCGAAGAAGTGGGGAAGGAGTTCAACGTCACCCGTGAGCGCATCCGCCAGATCGAGGCGAAGGCGCTGAGGAAACTGCGCCATCCCTCCCGCAGCAAACGGCTGAGGGATTTCCTCGACTGATGACGGAGCGGATCGCGCACATCTGCTCTGCGGCGCGCAAGGCGCGGATCTTTGCCGACATCGGCTGCGACCACGGCTATATGACGAAGTACATGCTCGACAACGGGCTGTGCGAACGGGCGTATATCTCGGACATCAGCGCAAAGAGCCTCAAAAAGGCGGAGAAACTGCTCTCCCGCCACATCGAGGCGGGCAGGTGCGTTCCCGTCGTCGCGGACGGGCTCGACGGCTTACCCGAGCCGTGCGACTTCATCCTCATCGCGGGGCTCGGCGGCGAGGAGATCGTCAAAATTCTCGACAGAGCGTTCATCCCGCCGCACTTTCTGTTACAACCCATGAAGAGCAGCGAAAAACTGCGCCGCTATCTCGTGGCGCGCGGCGCGAAGATCGAGCGCGACTATACCTTCTCCGAGGGGAAGGAACGGCGCAAGTATTACGATCTCATTTCGGGCTGCGCCGAAGGCGGGGACGCATACTCGGAGCGGGAGTTCCGGTTCGGGCGGGACAATCTCAACGGCACATCGCCCTATCCCTTTCTCTTTCAGGCGAGAGAGGAGCTGGAAAAGACAAGAGCGCGGCTTCATTTTGCGATGCAGGACGGCAGCAGGGAGGCGCTTTTAAGACGCAAAGCGGAATGGGAGGAAATTATCCATGAAGTTGAACGAAATCTATGAGATCGCGGACGGACTTGCACCGTTTGCGCTCTCGAAGGAATACATCGAACGGCTCGGCTATCACGACAACAGCGGCAAGATGCTCGACTGCGGGCGGGAGATTGAGGGCGCGCTCTTTTCGCTCGATCTGTCCTGTTCGGCGGTGGAGGAGGCAAAGGCGCGGGGGTGCAATCTGATCTTTACCCATCATCCCGCGATCTGGCAGGGGGTGATGCAGCTCACCGAAGAGGCGGCGCCCGCCCTGTTCTCCTGCGTTTCGGAGGGGATCTCCGTCCTCTCGGCGCATCTCAATCTCGACGCCGCGGAGGGCGGAATCGACGAGTGCCTCATGCGCGGGCTGGGCGGTAATGCGCCGCTTGCCGTCATGGAGCGGCTCACGGGCGGCGGCTACGGAAGAGTGTACGACGTGCCGCCCTCGTCCCTTACGGAATTTGTTCAAAAGGCGAAGGAGCGGTTTCTGACGGAGCGGATCGTCGTGTACGGGGATCGTCCCGTCCGCCGCGTGGCAAGTTTCTGCGGGGCGGGATTCTCGCCGCAGGCGATTGAATTTGCGTCGGACGCGGGCGCGGACACGCTTGTCTCCTCGGACGCAAAACATCATCTCGTCGCGGAGGCGGCGGAGCGGGAGCTCAACGTCGTTCTCCTCACCCACTATGCGGCGGAATGTTTCGGTTTCAAACAGTTTTATGCGCGCATGAAGGAAAAACTCGGGATTCCCTGTTTCTTCTTCGCCGACGCGCGGCTCTTATAAGAAAAAAATTTTTGAGGTGAAAAAATGCCCGTATCGCAAGAGTTGTTGGAATATCAGAAGGTGGACGCGGAGCTCCGCAAGATCGAACAGGAGATCGCCGCAAGCGAGGAGCGGAAAAAATACATTCAGGCGAAAAAATTCATGGAGACGGCGGGAGAGAAGCTCGAAGCGCAGGACAAGCGCGCCCGCGATTTCAAGGCGCTCTTCGAAAAGCTCTCCGAGGAATTCGAAGAGCTCAACAGAATGATTTCGGAATATTCCGATCTCGACGAGATGGTCGAGAGCGGCGGGGACATCGCGTTCTACAAGAAGAACGTGCAGTCCCTTGCGGACCGTCTCCGCGCGATGAAGGGGGAACTTGCCAAGCTCTCCTCGGACATCGAGGCCGCCTGCGAGGAATACAAGCGCATGAAGAAGCAGACGATCTCCATGCAGAAGCAATACAAGGAATACAGCGAAAAGTTCAAGGAGATCAAGAATTCGCGCGCGGAGGAAGTCGGCGCGATCTCGGCGCGGCTCGAACAGATCGGCGCGAAGATTCCCCCCGAGATTCTCGCCCGCTATAAGGCGAAGCGGCGGGACCGGATCTTCCCCGTCGTCGCTCCACTCACGAACGGACGGTGCATCTGCGGAATGGATTTTGCGATCGCCCAGCAGGGCGCGCTTTCGGGCGGGAACGTCATCGAATGCGAGCACTGCCACCGGTTCATTTATAAGGAATAAGGGGACCGCAAAGCGCGGGGCGCGCATATCATGGAGGTATGCAGCAACTCGAAGCAAGGATTGATCTCGGCAGAATCGTCTCAAACGCCGCGCTCGTCTCCGAACGGGCGGGCGTTCCGCTGATTGCGGTCGTAAAGGACGACGCCTACGGTCACGGCGCGGAGCGCGTCGCCCATGCGCTCGAAGGCAGGGTCCGCGCCTTTGCCGTCGCCACGGTGGAGGAGGGAGCCGCGCTCAGGGTCGCGGGAATTCTCTCGGAGATTCTCGTCCTCACCCCCTGTCTGTGCGGGGAGGAAGTTCTGCGCGGTGCGGAATACGGGCTGACGCTGTCCGTCTCGTCCGGGGCGGCTTTTCGTCTGCTATTGAGGGCGAAGGCGGAATACGGGCTCCGACCCGCCGTCCAGATCGCCGTCAATACGGGCATGAACCGCTATGGATTCCGTCCGGAGCGGACGCGCGCCGCCTGCAAGGAGATTCTGCGCTCGGGACTCAACGTGACGGGATGTTATTCCCATTTTTATGCGCCCGCGGAGCGCGGGACGCGGGAGGAGCAATATCTCCGTTTCTGCGCCGCAGAGCGGGAGATCCGCTCCTTCTTTCCGGGGATTTGCGCCCATCTTGCCGCAACGGGCGGGATTCTCGCGGGGCGGAAATATGCGTTCGACGCCGTTCGCTGCGGCATTGCGCTCTACGGCTATCTGCCCGAGGAATTTCGGGGCGCGCTCCCCGTCCGGCCCGCCATGAAGCTGTACGCGACGGTCTCCCAGCGCGGGAGAGCCGCGGGCGGCGGCGCGGGCTACCAGCATGCGGAGAGGGACGGCATGGCTCTGAACACCTTGCGCGTCGGCTACGGCGACGGTCTGTTCCGCGCGGGCGCGGCGGGCGCGATCGGCAAGCTCTGCATGGACGCGGCGGTTGCCGAGGGGGATCGTCCCTTCGGCGCGCGCAAGCGCATTCTGCGCGATCTCGGCGGGTATGCCCGTTCCCACGGCACCACGGAGTACGAGGCGCTCGTCAATCTCACAAAGAGGGCGGTGAAAACTTACGTCTGAGGAAAAGAAACGGTTGCGGGCGCGTGCGCTCGCCTTGCGGGCGGCGGTTGCGTCCCCGGAGCGGGATCTCGCGCTTGCCGCACGGGCAGAGGAGTTCCTCGCGCCCTATCCGAGCGTCTTTGTGTATCTCTCCGCGGGCACGGAGGCGGATACCGCGGCGCTTCTTCGCGCCCTGAGAGCGGGCGGAAAGCGCGTCTGCGTTCCCCTCGTCGAGGGGAAGGAGATGCGCAGCGTGCCGTATACGGACAAGCTCGCCGTCGGCGCGTTCGGCATTTTGCAGCCCGAGGCGGGGGAGGAGACGACCTGCAACGCCGCCGTCGTTCCGCTGCTCATGGCGGACAAGACGGGAAACCGTCTCGGCTACGGAGGGGGATATTACGACAGATATTTTGCCCTGCATCCCGGCGTCATCCGCGTCGGATACGGTTATTCCGCTCAGCTTGTCGACAGGCTTCCGCGCGAGCCGCACGATCTTCCGCTCGATTTTCTCATCACGGAGGAGAAGGTGATCCGCTTCGGAAGCAGGACGCTTGACAGCGGCACGGAAAGAGGATATAATAAGCGGGACGCCGCCGAGGAGGAAGGAAGATGTTAAACGAAGCGCCGAAGAAGAAGGCGAATAAAGATTATTCGCATCCGACGAAATGGCAGTATTTCATGCGCACGCAGAGGGAACTCTGGCGCCGCATGATCACGCCCTATCTGATGTATTTTTTCATGAGTCTCATCATGCTCGCCTGTCAGGCGATCGAAAACATGTGGGCGCAGATCATCATCGGCGTCCTCTGTATCGGCGCGGGCGCCTTTTTCAACGGGCATCTCTGTTATAACTACGGCATTCTCCACTACGGATTCTACGTTTCGGGCGAACTGCACCGCAGAAACGAACTCTTCGGGATTCAGTCGGGCGGCGATCACCGTCCCGAAAAGGAATACCGTCCG
This sequence comes from uncultured Clostridia bacterium, assembly GCA_947630245.1. GTDB lineage: Bacteria > Bacillota > Clostridia > Christensenellales > Borkfalkiaceae > Gallimonas. Next base: position 15,015 of record CANRGR010000025.1, read on the forward strand.
TGGAAGGGGTTTGTCATCGGACTGTTCATCGGCGTGCCCGTCATCGTTCTCGGCGTGCTCTCGGGGCGGTATATGAACGAGACGGTCGGCGGAAGTTTTGCCGCGATCGCGCTCGTCATGTTCGCGGGCTGGGCGATCATTCCCATTTCGTGGCTGAGAAACTATGTGCCGTCGCTCTGTAAGCCGAGTTTTTATTGGTCGATTCTGATGATCATTCTGCCCATTCTCGTCAGCGGGATCTTCTATATTCTCGGCGCGATGTCGGACAAGCGCAAGCGCGCCGAAGAGACGGAGCGCGTCAACCGTGTGGAGGCGGCGCGCGCGGAGGCGGCGAAGGAGATGCGCGTCCAGACCGAGGAACAGCGCAGAAAGACGCTGCAATCCAAAAAGAAGAAATAAAGATGCGGATCATTGCGGGGAAATACCGCGGGCGGACGCTTTCTTCCTTTTCGGGGGAAGAAGTGCGCCCCACGGCGGACAGGGTGAAGGAATCGCTCTTCCAGATCCTCTCGGGGAATCTTTGCGGCGCGCGGGTGCTCGATCTGTTCTGCGGGAGCGGCGCGCTCGGAATCGAATGCCTTTCGCGCGGGGCGGCGGAGGCCGTCTTTAACGACGTGCGGAGCGAGAGCATCGCGCTTCTTCGCAAGAACCTTTCCCGCGTCACGGAGGAGCGGGAGATCTTCCGGCTCGATTTCCGCGCATGTCTTTGCGCCGTCGGAGGGAAATTCGATCTCATCTTCTCCGATCCGCCCTACCGGGAGGACTATCTCGGCGAGATTCTTTCGCTCGTCGCGGAGCGGGAGCTGTTGAAGGAAGGGGGGATCGTCGTCCACGAGAGCGAGCGCGAGGAGCTTGCGCCCGCGGGATGGGAGCGCAGCGATTTCCGCCGCTACGGAAGAACGCTCGTGAGCTTTTTCAAGAGGAGTTTATGAAAAAATGCGTCTTTGCGGGAACTTTTGACCCGTTTACCGTCGGTCATGCCGACACTGTGGAGAAGGCGTTGCGGCTGTTTGACGAAGTGATCGTCGCGGTCGCCGAAAATACCAGAAAGCAGACGATGTTTTCCGCCGCCGAGCGGCGGGAGATGATCAAGGCGGTCTATCCGCAGGAGCGCGTGAGAGTGATCTGCTGGGACGGGGCGATCGTCGATCTTCTCGCCTCGGAGGGCACGCCGTTCTATGTGCGGGGGATCCGCAACACGGTCGATCTCGAATACGAGAACGCCGATTTCTACGCGAGCAGGGATCTTGATCCCGACATGCTGACGGTCTATCTCCCGAGCGAGAAAAAGCACCTGCACGTCAGTTCCACCCTTGTGAAGAACTGCATCGCCTTCGGAAAGCCCTTCGGGGAGTACGTTCCGCCCGCGGTGTACCGATATATCAAAGAGCTGAGAGGATAATATGTTCGAACAACAGATCCAAATCCCCTCCGCGGAGGAGATTCTGCAAAACCAGCCTCTCCCGCCCGAACTTGCACGGATCAAGCGGGGGCGGGATTCGCTTGCAAAGGACGTCATCGCGGGAAATACGGACAAACTGCTCGTGATCGTGGGACCGTGTTCCGCGCATGAGTCCGCTCCCGTGCTCGAATATGTGCGGCGGCTCGGGGAACTCAACGAAAAGGTCAAGGACAAGCTCGTGCTCGTCCCGCGCATCTACACCAACAAGCCGCGCAGCCGCGGCGTGGGCTACAAGGGAATGTTCTCCCAGCCCGACCCCGAGAACAAGGAAAATATTCTGAAAGGGATCAGGACGATCCGCGATCTTCACATCCGCGCGATCGGCGAATCTGGTCTGTCCGCCGCCGACGAAATGCTCTATCCCGAGAATTACGCCTATGTCGAAGATCTGCTCACCTACATCGCCGTGGGAGCGCGTTCGAGCGAAAACCAGATGCACCGGCTCGTTTCGAGCGGGATCGAGCTCCCCGTCGGCATCAAGAACCCCACGGGCGGGAGTCTCACCGTCATGCTCAATTCCGTCTATGCCGCGCAGAGCCCGCAGGTATTCAAATATCACGGCTGGCAGGTTGCGACGCAGGGCAACGAATACGCCCACGCCGTCCTCCGCGGCATGGAGGACAACAGCGGCACGGACATTCCCAACTTTCATTACGAGACGGTCATGCGCGTGCTCGAAGGCTACGGGAAGCGGACGGAGCTTCGTCACCCCGCCGTCATCATCGACGCCAACCACTCCAATTCGGGCAAGCAGTTCCGCCAACAGATCAGAATCGTCGAGGAAGTGCTTCAAAACCGCCTCTTCGACGCGGATTTCAAGCGCATCGTCAAGGGATTCATGATCGAAAGTTTCCTCGTGGAGGGCTGCCAGAAGCACGACATCGTGTTCGGACAGTCCATCACCGATCCCTGCCTCGGTTGGGAAGATACCGAGCGGCTCATTTACGAAATAGCGGAGAAAGCATAATGGAAATCAAAAGCGTATTGTGTCTCGGACCGGAACAGAGCTATTCCGCCCTCGCGGCAAAGACCCTCTGTCCCGCCGCGTCCGTCTCGTTTTTCCCCACGTTCACCAAAGTCGTGGAGGCGCTTGTCGCAGGCGAAGCGGACGCCGCCGTCCTGCCCCTCGAAAACAGCATTCAGGGAGCGGTGCGGCAGAATCTCGACCTGCTCGAAAAGAACGACGGGCTCTGCGCGATCGGCGAGTGCGTGCTCTCCATCGACCACAGGCTCATCCGCAAAGAGGGAGTTCCGCTCTCGGCGGTCGAATGCGTATATTCCCACGAGCAGGCAATCGACCAATGTATCGAATACCTGCATACCCACTTCCCCGGGGCGCGGTACATCCACACCGACTCAACCGCCGCCTGCCTTGCCCTGCTCGACGACCGCTCGGCGGGCATCGTCGGCGCGCATGTGCATGCCGCGGGGTATGTCGTCTCCGACGAGAACATCGCGGACATGCAGCGCAATTATACGAGCTTTCTGCTCGTCGTGCGGGGGAGGGAACACCTGCCCGAACATTCCGCCAAGATCTTTGTGTGCGTTTCGCTCATGCACCGCCCGGGGTCCCTTCTGAGATTTCTGCAAACGATCGACAGTTTCGGGCTCAATCTCACCAAGATCGAGAGCCGCCCGCGGCGGGACGTCGTCGGCGAATACCGCTTTTTCATCGAATTCGAAGGGGATCTTTCCGACAAGGTCGTGCAATACGCTCTCTCCGCGCTCGAAGAGAACAGCAGGGGATTCCGCATTCTCGGCGCCTATTGAGTCAGAGAAAGAGGACGCCCGCCGCAAGGCACAGCCCGAAGGCAAGCGCCGCCTGCAAACATTTCACGAGCAGAAATTTCGGCATGGACACGCCCGCGCGGACGAGATAGGTCGCCTGTTGGCAGAGCACGCACATGCCGCCGAAGGTCACGAGCGCGCAGGCACAGGCGAGCGAGAGGGGAGTTCCGAGTTCCGCGAGCGCGGCGCAGCCGGACGTCATTTCGAGCAGTCCCCTCAAAACCCCCTCCGAGCAGGGTCCGAAGGAGAGCAGACGAAAGAGCCCGAGATCGGCGAGCATCTGCCCGAAGCAGGAGAAGAGCGCAATCAGCCCGCCCACGCAGAGAATGGAGATCACCGCCCGGTAGAGGCTGTCATAGAGAAGCCCGTCTTGCCGTGCGGGCGGCGGAGGGGGAACCGGCTCCGTCCGTTTGGCGGAAAACCGCAGTAAAAAGCACACCGTCCAGACGGACAGAAGATGGCAAAACAGCAGGATTGCCCCCGCCTTCATACTGCGATACATCATACATCCGACCGATCCCACGAGGAACATGGGACCCGAAGTCGTCGCGAGGCAGGCGAGGCGGAATTTTTCCTCCCGCGCCACCGCGCCGCTCTCGGACAGGTCGCACAAAAGCCGCGCGCCGACGGGATACCCCGAGAGCGCGGCAAGAATCGCCGCGCCGCCGCCCGCGCCCGAAATCCGGAAGATCTTCCCCATGACGGGGGAGAATTTTTTCGAAAAGGCGGAAAACGGAGGGAGCGCCGTGAGGAGCGCGGTCAGAAAGAGAAAGGGAAAGACCGCGGGCAACACGCACGCCGCCCAGAGGGAGATGCCGTCGAGCACGCTCTGCGCATACCGCGCGGGCGAAGAGAGAAAGACCGCCATGACAAAGACAATGGCGGCGCAAAGAATTGTTTCGCATATTTTTTTCGCTGCGGACATACTTATCCATACGCCGCGGCGAAGGAGTTTATGAGGGGAAGGACGCGAAGGATGAAAGAGTTGTTTTTGGGTTGCGCGGAGGATCTTGCCGCGCTCGTCGAAGAGTGGGGAATGGTTCCCTTTTTCCGGAATGCGGTCGAGGGATTCTCCGTCGAGGAGCACACGCCGCCCCGTCTTTGGTTCGGCGAGGAGGCGGGACCGTGGGAATGGAAGGGTCCCGTCATCCGTCTTTCGCACTGCGCGTACGGGAAATTCTGCCGCGGCAAGGCGATGTACATCTCGAAGGAGCTCTTTTTCGACTTTGCGAATTATCGCCGCGACGGGTACGATTTCGACGCGCGGGCGGACGAAGGGCTCGTCCGCGGGCGGGACAGGGAGATCATGGAGGAGTTCGGGCGGGTTCCGTCCTATCTCTCGAAGGATCTCAAATCGCTCGTTTGCTTTACGCCGGAGCGCAAAAGGGAGTTCGACGGCGTCATGACCCGCTTGCAGATGCAGACGTACGTCACGATCGCGGACTTCGAATACGCGCGCGACAGGCACGGGCGGGAGTACGGGTGGGGGATTGCCCGCTATACGACGCCCGAGGCGTTTTTCGGCGATTTTGCCGCGCGGGCATACAAGAGGGAGCCGGAGGAGTCGTACGCCTTGCTCGAATCGCACCTGAAAAAACTTCTGCCCCGCGCCACCCCCGCGCAGATCCGCGGAATCCTCGGATAGCGCAAATGAAAAATGTCCCCACGGTCCGTTTTGCAAAGAGGAATTTGTGTTATAATAAAGACGAGGTATTATCATGTATTTCTATTTTGCATTTCTTCTGATCCTCTTGCCCTTCATCGCGCTCTCCGCATGGGCGAGCGCGAAGGTCAACTCGACTTATGCGCAGTACGACGGCGTGCCCAACTCTTCCCGCATGACGGGTTACGACACCGCGGTCAGGCTCCTGCACCGGCACGGGATTCGCGACATCTCCGTCAACCGCGTTGAGGGGCGGCTCACCGATCACTATCATCCCGCCAAGAAGCAAGTCAATCTCTCCGCGAGCACGTTCGGCTCGCCCTCCATCGCCGCCGTTGCGGTCGCCGCGCATGAGATCGGACACGTCATGCAGAAGAAAAAGGGGTATCTTCCCTATAAAATCCGCACCGCCCTCGTGCCCGTCGCCAATATCGGATCCCGCCTCGCGCTTCCCATTGTGTTAATCGGGATCATTCTCGACGTCGTGATGATCTCAACGTCGGACGCCGTCTCCGTGGGACAGTGGCTCATGTATATCGGAATCGGTCTGTATTCCCTCTCTCGCTCTTCATGCTTGTGACCCTTCCCGTCGAGCTCAACGCTTCCCGTCGGGCGAAGCGGATGCTGGAAGAGGAGGGGATCCTCACGCGCGAGGAGCTCCGCGGCGCCTCCAAAGTGCTCTCCGCCGCGGCGATGACCTACGTCGCCTCTCTGCTCATTTCCCTCGTCTATTTTCTTCGGTTTCTCCTGCTCGTCCTTCCCTTTATGCGGAGAAGATCGTAACTTCGATTGTTTCTGTGTCATTCCGGATAGGCGCGGCGCGGGTTCTCCCGCGCCGCGCCTTCTCAAATACCTCATTTCGTTTGTCTGTCATTCCGCACCTTCTCAAATACGTCATTCCGTTCCTCTGTCATTCCGAGGGAGCCGTAGGCGACCGAGAGAATCCCCTCATTCAAAGCGGACTGCGTATGAGGGGATACGCTCGCTCCGCGCTTTGCGCTTCGCTCGGTATGACAGTGGAAGAGTTCCAAAATACGTCATGTTGAGCCGCCGCGGAGCGGCGTGTCGAAACATCGCCTTGATTTTTTAAGACTGCGGCGCTTTGGGCGGCAGAAACCGCCGCAAAGCCCGTCGCGCCCGAGGTTTTCTGTCATTCCGAGCGTAGCCGAGGAATCTCTATTTTATTATGAGATTTTCCGCTTCGTTCGCTTCGCTCTCTTCGGTCGAAATGACAAAATGGGTGTTTTCTGTCATTCCGAGGGAGCCGTAGGCGACCGAGAGAATCCCCTCATTCAAAGCGGACTGCGTATGAGGGGATACGCTCCTTCCTCGCTCTGCTCGGTCGTCGGTATGACAGCGAGAGCGGGCGCGGCGCGGGATTTTTCCGCGCCGCGCCATTTTCAAAATACGTCATGTTGAGCTTGTCGAAACATCGCCTTAGTTTTTTCCCGCAAAAATACTGCGTCTTTTTGCGGGAGCCCTGTCTGTCGGCGGTCCTCGTCCATCAATCAAATATCATGAAGAATCGCCCACCCGAAAACGGGTGGGCGATTCTTCATGGAGCTGATGAGCGGGCTCGGACGTCGTCGTCGCCTGCGCGTTTTTTACGCTTTTCTTGCGAAAAGCTCTTTTATCGCGCGGCTCCTCCTCTTCCCGCAAAAATACTGCGTCTTTTTGCGGGAGCCCTGTCTGTCGGCGGTCCTCGTCTATCAATCAAATATCATGAAGAATCGCCCACCCGAAAACGGGTGGGCGATTCTTCATGGAGCTGATGAGCGGGCTCGGACGTCGTCGTCGCCTGCGCGTTTTTTACGCTTTTCTTGCGAAAAGCTCTTTTATCGCGCGGCTCCTCCTCTTCCCGCAAAAATACTGCGTCTTTTTGCGGGAGCCCTGTCTGTCGGCGGTCCTCGTCTATCAATCAAATATCATGAAGAATCGCCCACCCGAAAACGGGTGGGCGATTCTTCATGGAGCTGATGAGCGGGCTCGG
>CANRGR010000026.1 GCA_947630245.1 uncultured Clostridia bacterium
AGAATATCTCGGACGGACGGTGAACTTCAAGACGAAGAAAAAGTCATATAAGTCAAAGAGGGTTGTCCTAATGCCCCATGAGGATTGGTTGATTTTCGAGGGGACACACGAGGCGATCATCGACGAACAGACTTTTGAAGCCGTACAGCGCATCCGCGCGGGCAGGCAGAAACCCGACAGGTTTGGTGAACCGAGTATGTTTTCGGGTATCCTGTATTGCGCGGACTGCGGGAGCAAAATGTATATCCGCAGACAGCACAGCCGCCCCGACAAGGACTACTTCACCTGTTCGATTTATCGGAAGAAGAAAAAGACCTACTGCACGGCGCACTTCATCCAAAGCAAGGTCGTGGAAAAACTTGTGTTAGAGGACATACGGCGGGTGACGACGTATGCGAGGAACAACACGCAGGAATTTCTCAAAGCCGTAAACAAGCGTTCCGAGCGGGAAATGCAAAAACTTCAAGCCGAAAATCAAGCAAACCTCGATAAAGCGTTGCGTAGAGTGAGCGAAATTGATATAATTATAAAGAAGCTCTACGAGGACAACGTGACGGGGAAAATTTCCGACGAGCGTTTTGAGAAGCTCACCGAAACGTATGAAACCGAGCAAGCTGACCTACGCCAAACGATAGACTTTTTGAGGAAAGAAATTGCCGTAAACCGCGACGAGAGCGAAGCGGTAACGCGGTTCATGAAGTTGGTACAGAAGTACACCGACATCGAGGAACTTGACGCGGAAATCGTGCGGACTTTCATCGAAAAGATTTACGTCTACGAGGCGGTACAGGACGGCGACCGAAGGAAACAACAGCTACAAATCGTCTATAACTGTGTCGGAGTTATCGACATTCCCGAAGAAAAGAGTTTAGCGGCATAACTTCGGTTATGCCGCCAAACCAAAGGGAAGCAAAAATCCCTAACACTATTGATCGTGCGTTCTATGGTTGTGACGGATTGACAAGCGTTACAATCGGCAACGGCGTGACTTCGATCGGATATGCGGTGTTCTCTCGGTGCACGGGATTGACAAGTATTCAGATTCCTGACAGTGTGACTTCGATCGAATGGTCGGCGTTTTCTGGTTGTAGCGGGTTGACAAATATTGAGATCCCAGGTAACGTGACCTCGATCGGGGGAGATGCGTTCGGAAATTGCATTAGCCTCGAACATATTACGGTAGATCCCGACAATCAAACATTTCAATCGCAAAACGACTGTTTGATTGAAATTGAGAGCAAAACGCTGATTGCCGGTTGTAAAAACAGCAAAATTCCGGACGATGTGACTGCAATCGGAGACGGTGCGTTTTCGGGTTGCATCGGACTGACGGACGTCACGATCCCGGAAGGAGTGTCTTCGATTGGGCGGTATGCGTTCTATGGTTGTACAGGATTGACGAATATCACGATCCCGGACGGCGTTACCTCGATCGGAGTCCAGGCGTTCTATTATTGCGGCAAATTGACGCAGATCAAGATCTCGGATAGTGTGACTTCGATCGGAGAAAAAGCGTTCGAAGGAACGGCATATTATGACGAGAAAACAAATTGGGATAGTCAAGGCGTTCTTTATCTTGGCAATCACCTGATCAAAGCGAAACAGGATCTTTCGGGCAGTTATACAATCCGTCAAAGGACAAAGATGATTGCGAGTCAAGCGTTCTGGAATTGCACCGGATTGACGAATATCACGATCCCGGATAGCGTGATTTCGATCGGATTTGAGGCGTTTTATGGTTGCGCCGGATTGACGAATATCACGATCCCGGACAGCGTAATCTCGATTGGAGAGAGAGCGTTCGTTGTTTGTAACGGATTGACGAGCATTGAAATCCCGGATAGCGTGACTTCGATCGGAAGCGAGGCATTTATGGGTTGCGACGGATTGACGAGCGTTATAATCGGCAACGGTGCGACTTCGATCGGAGACAGTGCGTTTATGGGTTGCGACGGATTGACGAGCGTTACGATCGGCAACGGTGCGACTTCGATCGGGGACAACGCGTTCGCAGGTTGCGAAGAATTGACGAGCGTCACGATCGGCAACGGCGTGACGTCGATCGGAAAGGACGTGTTCTTTTATAGCGAAGAATTGACGAGTATCGAATTTTCGGGAACGATGGACGAGTGGAAGGCAATCGACAAAAATATATGGTGGCGCGATGCCTCCGGGATCATAGAAATTGTCTGCAATAACGGCACACTCACCAGCGACGATATCGGTTGATCGCTTTTTCTTGTTTTGGTTGCCCCCTTTCGCCACTTTTCTTGCCCTCCCCCAATAAGTTGGGGGAGGGGCAGAGGCGGGGTAAAAAAACGAGGAGCAAGTTTCCCCGCCATTGTCGCTTTTTACCCCCTTTTGGCTCGTTGCGTTCGCCACTTTCCCCCGCTCCGCGGGGGACAGCGAGGCTTTCTGTTCTCTTTCCGCAAAGCGGGGACAGCGGAAATACAAAACCCCCTTTGGGTATAGCGCCCAAAGGGGGGATCTTTATCGGTCGGTTTCTGCGCTCTTACAAAGTTCGGACAGAGTGTAATGCGTTAAAAGTTCGTCTACCGCCTCGTCGAGCGCGCGCCACATGGGCAGCGTGGGGCAGGTATCCGCGCGCGGGCATTCCCTGTCCTCGCCCGTGCATGCCGCGGCGGTCAGGGACGTCTCCGTCACGCGGAGCACGTCGGCGGCGGTGCATTCGCGCGGGGAGCGGGTCAAACGGTATCCTCCGTTCTTCCCGCGTGCGCTCTCTGCGAGATCCGCCTTGACGAGTTCGGTCATGATCGTCTCCAAAAATTTATAGGGAATCTCCTCCTGCCGTGCAAGTTCTTTGAGCGGCACGGGATCCTCCCCGCCGCGCGCGGCGAGCGCGATCATCACGCGGAGCGCGTATCTTCCCTTTGCGGAGACGATCATTCGTGATCCTCGCAGTGCGCGCAGGAAGATTCCTTGAAGAGTTCGCGGTCGTACTCGATTCCGTTCTTCTCATAGTAATCTTTGATCGCCGCCTTGATCGCCTCCTCCGCGAGCACGGAGCAGTGCATCTTGTAGGCGGGAAGCCCGTCGAGCGCCTCCGCGACCGCTTTGTTCGTCAGCGTAAGCGCTTCGGACAGCGGTTTGCCTTTGATGAGTTCGGTCGCCATCGAGCTCGACGCGATCGCGCTCCCGCACCCGAAGGTCTCGAATTTGACGTCGGAGATGATGTCGCCGTCGATTTTGAGATAGATCTTCATGATGTCGCCGCACTTCGCGTTGCCGACTTCTCCCACGCCGTCCGCATTCTCGATGACGCCGACGTTCCGCGGATGTTTGAAGTGATCCATTACTTTTTCGCTGTATAAAGACATAATCGAACTCCTTTTTTAGAGAATATAGGTTCGTTTTCCCTCTTTGAGATCCCGCCAGACGGGGGACATGTTGCGGAGATATTCCACGACCCGTGGGATTTTCTCCGAGAGATAGGCGACGTCCTCCTCGGTCGTGTCCTCGCCGAGCGTGAGGCGCAAAGAGCCGTGGGCGACGTCGTGCACCCTGCCGATCGCGAGCAGTACATGCGAGGGATCGAGCGATCCCGACGTGCATGCGGAGCCGGAGGACGCGCAGATGCCCTCCTCGTCGAGCAGAAGGAGGAGGGATTCTCCCTCAATGCCCTCGAAGCAGAAACTCACGTTGCCGGGGAGCCGCGCCTCGCGGTCGCCGTTGAGGGCGCAGTGGGGGATCTTCGAGAGATTGTCGATGAGCTCGTCGCGCAGGGCGCTCACCCGCTTCGTATAGGCGGGCAGACGGCTCAGCGACGTTTCGAGCGCGACCGTCATTGCCGCGATTGCGGGCAGATTCTCCGTTCCCGCGCGCCGTCCGTTCTCCTGCGCGCCGCCCTCGATCAGGTTTTTCAGGGGCGTCCCCGTGCGGACGTAGAGCGCGCCGACCCCGCGCGGTCCGCCGAATTTATGGGCGGAGAGGGCGAGATAGTCGCAGTTGAGTTCTTTGACGTTCACGGGCATGTGCCCCACCGCCTGAACGGCGTCGGTGTGGAAGGGGACTTTGCGGGCGCGGCAGATTGCGCCGATCTCCTTCACGGGCTGAATGGTTCCGATCTCGTTGTTGGCGAGCATCACCGAGACGAGACAGGTGTCGTCGTCGATCTCCCGCTCCGCGTCCGCCGCGGAGACGATTCCCCGCTCGCCCACGGGCAAGAGGACGATCTCGAAGCCCTCCTTTTTGAGTTTTTCGAGCGTGTGGAGCACGGCGTGGTGCTCGATCGCCGTCGAGACGATCTTCCGCTTTCCCTTCCTCGCGCCGAAGTATGCCGCGCTCAGAATGGCCTGATTGTCCGATTCGCTCCCGCCCGACGTAAAGACGATCTCCCGCGCGGTACCGCCGAGCGCCGCGGCGACGCGCTCGCGGCAGCGGTTGAGTTCCTCCTTTGCCCGCTGTCCCGCGGTGTGGAGGGAGGAGGGATTTCCGTAATATTCTTCTGCCGTGCGGACGAACGCTTCAAGCGCCTCGGGACGAAGTTTCGTCGTTGCCGCATTGTCGGCGTAAACGTACATGGTTGTCTCCTTTTCCTACTAAAATCATAGGAATTATAGCACGAAGGGTGCGCGCTGTCAAGCGCTTCCGAGAGAAAGTTTTTTCGTTTTTCATGGGTTTGATTCGGCGTCCTGCGTTTTGTCCCGTGTCCGCGGGCGCATATTTTTTCGGGTCTGAAACAAACTGCGGTTAGGAGGCAAAGAATGGTTATTGCAAATCTGATCTCTTATATTCTCGTACTCACCGGCGCGTTGAATTGGGGACTCTTCGGGATCTTCAATTTCAACCTTGTGTCCACGATCTTCGCGGGACCCCGCACGGTCGGCTCGATCATCGTCTATTCGCTGATCGCGCTCGCGGCGCTCTGGCTGATCATCTCGCCCATCATCACGAACGGGGCGCTCAAACTCATGGGACACAGAGAAGTCAAGGAAACGGACCGGGCATAAAGAGAGGCGGACAGGGCATAACGAGCGCTCTGTCCGCATTTTTTATAGTATGAAACTCACGGAACTCAAAGTGGGGGAGCGCGGGATTGTCCGCTCGGTGGAATCGCCTCTGGGCGGAAAACTGCGCGCGCTCGGGCTCTGCGAGGGGGAGACGGTGGAGATGCTCGCGGTCTCCCCCTTGAAGGGAATGTATCTGGTCGGCGCGGGCGGGATTCGGATCGCGCTCCGGAGGGAGGCGGCGGAATGCGTTCTCTTGTAGCGCGGGAGGAACTGCTTCTCGTGGGCAATCCCAACGCGGGAAAGAGCACGGTGTTCAACAAGCTGACGGGCGGGCATGCCAAAGTCGGGAATTGGCACGGCGTGACGGTCGGCGCGCTCTCCCGTTCAACATCGCTCGGCGGAACGGAGGTCACCGTGAGCGATCTTCCCGGCATCTATTCGGCGGAGGGCGGGCTCGAAGAGCGGGCGGCATGCGACTACATCCGCACGCACGCCGACGCCTCCGTGATCTTTGTGGCGGAGTGCGCTACCCTTCCGCGCGCCCTGCCTCTTTTTTACAAACTCTCGCAACACCGCCGGTGCGCGCTCCTGCTCACGAAGAAGCGGCAATTCGAGAGAAGCGGCGGATTCTTGCGCGAGGAGGAACTCTCCCGCACGCTCGGGGTACCCGTTCTCCTTGCGGAGGGGAAGAGCGGAAAGCGGCTGCGGGCGGAACTCGGCGCACTCCTGCCCCTGCCTCTTGCGCGGGTGGGAAGATCGGCGGGGGATTGTTACCGCGCTCCTGCGGCAAAGCTGTCGCGGACCGACAAACTGCTCATCAATCCCCTGTTCGCGCTCCCCCTCTTTGCGGCGGCGCTGCTGTTTGCGTTTTTCGTCACCTTCGCCCCCGGCATGCCGGGGGAAGTGCTGAAAAGGCTCGTGGAGGGATTCTTCACGGAGACGCTCTCCGCTCCCGCGAGGAACATTCCGTCGCCCGTTTTGCGCGGATTCGTCGCGGACGGACTGCTCAAAAGTTTGGGCGGCGTATTCTGCTTTCTTCCGCAGATTCTCCTCCTCTTCTTCTTCCTCACGCTGATGGAGGAGAGCGGGCTTTTGTCCCGCCTTGCGATGCTCGCAGACGGCGTCTTTTCGCGGCTCGGGCTCAACGGCAGGGCGGTCTTTCCCCTGCTCATGGGATTCGGGTGCAGTGCGGCGGCGATCCTCACCACGCGCGCGTTGGATGACAAGCGCATCCAGCGACGCGTCATCCTTCTCCTTCCGTACATCTCTTGCAGCGCGAAATTGCCCGTCTATCTCACCCTCGCCTCTTCCTTCTTCGACAACCCCTTTCCCGCGGTGATTCTGCTGTACGCACTCGGCGTCGGGCTCGCCTTTGCGGTCGCGCTGTTCCTCAAAGAGCCGTCCCCCCCGTTTGCGATGGAACTCGCGCCCTTGCAGATCCCGAGCCCGCTTTTTGTCGCAAAAGCCTTGTTTTTTCAGCTCAGACAGTTTATAATAAAGCTCGGAACGGTGATTCTCGCCTTTTTCCTCTTTTCTTGGCTGCTCTCGTCCTTTTCGTGGGACTTCACCTACTGCGCCGCGGAGAAGAGCATGCTGGCGGGGATCTGCGGCGGACTGAAATACCTGTTCGCGCCGATCGGCTGTTGCGATTGGAAGATCGCCTATGCCGCGCTGTCGGGACTGGTCGCAAAGGAGAACGTCGCGGGCGCTCTGGCGATGTTCTATGGGGGATTTCCCTATCCCGCGGCGAGCGCGTTCGCCTTCTCCGTCTTTCTGCTCGCCTGCTCGCCCTGCGTTTCGGCGATCGCGGCAAGCGCGCGGGAACTCGGTTGGCGGTCCGCAATCCGCAACGCGCTTGTGCAGACGGCGAGCGCCCTGTTGCTCAGTTATCTCGTCTACTTTTTGCTGACGGGCGGCGGCGTTTACGCCCTGTTCGCGCTTCCGCCGCTCGCCGCGCTGTTCATCTTGGGGAAGAAGGGAATTGAGAAAATACGTCGTCGGCGAACCCGATTCGCTCAAAAACTTCACCGATAACACCGACGCGCAGGCGTCCTTCTGCTTCCGCGCTCTGCTCAAAGAGCGGGAGATCCGCGTCAACGGCAAGAAGGTCTCCTCCGACGTCCCCCTGCGTGCGGGCGACGAAGTCTGCTACTTTCTCACGCCCGCGCGGGAGAGCCGGCGCGCCTTCCTCTCCGTCTATGAGGATGAAAACGTGCTCGTCATCGACAAGGAGAGCGGGGTCAATTCGGAGGCAGTCTTTTCCGCGCTCTCGCAGCGAGCGCTTCCCGTCCACCGTCTCGACAGAAACACGGCGGGGCTCATGATCCTCGCAAAGAACGGGGAGGCGCTTTCGGAGCTTCTCTCGGCGTTCCGCGAGCGGCGGACGGAAAAGATCTATCACGCGCTCGTCGTCGGAACGATGCCCTCCGCGCACGCGGTCGAGGAGGCGTATTGGAGGAAGGACGAAGCTACGTCCCGCGTCTTTATCTCGCGGAAGGGGGACGGGGAGCGGATTGTGACGGAGTACGACGTCATCGAGGAGCGGGAGGGGGAGACCCTTCTCAGGGTGACCCTGCACACAGGCAAGACCCATCAGATCCGCGCGCATCTGGCGTTTTTGGGACACCCCGTCGTGGGGGACGAAAAGTACGGCGACGCCGCCTACAACCGTAGCGTCCACGCAACCCGTCAACGCCTGATCGCAAAATCTCTGACGCTTTTCCCCGCGGGTGCGCTCGCCTATCTGCGCGGCATGCGATTTTTTTCCGAACGATCTCTGTAAAATATGCGAAAAACGCTTGACGGCGTTTTTTCTTTGTGCTAATATATGAACAGTTATTCATATATTGATATGGAGGCAAGTATGAACTGCGATCATGAGAGCGAACATCATCTTGCGGCGGAGCGCGCGGCGAGGAACATGCCGGGCGACGAGGCGATCGGGCGGGTGAGCGCGGCGTTCAAGGCGATCTCCGAGCCGTCGCGTCTGAAAATTCTCTTCGCGCTGCGGCACGGGGAAATGTGCGTGTACCACATCGTGGAGGCGGTGGGGGGGACGCAGAGCGCGGTCTCCCATCAACTGAGGATCCTGAGGGACAATCATGTCATCAAATCCCGCCGCGACGGGCAGAACATCGTCTATTCGCTCGCGGACGAACATGTCGTCGCGGTGTTGGAGCTCGCCTGCACGCATCTGAACTGCAAGCTGTAAGCGCAAAGCAAACATCATCGGAAAGGAAAACTGTTATGCAAAAAATCATCAGAATCAAAAACTTGGACTGCGCGGCATGCGCGGCGGAGCTCTCGGAGGAGCTCAACGGGATCGCGGGGATCTCGGGCGCGGTCGCGGATTTCGTCACCCAGCGCGTCACGCTCGATTACGAGGGCGAGGAGGCGCTTGAAAAGGCGATCGACGCAATCACGCACTTCGAGGACGTGGAGCTCGACGAGGGCGGGCGCGCAACGCGGGAGCGTCATCTCAAAGAGATTCTCTCCATCGCGCTCTCCGCGCTGTGCTTTGTCCCCGCGCTCGTGCTCTTTCTTCTCTTCCCGCATGCGGAGGACGGAGCAATCTATTGGGTTTGGATCGCCCTCTTTTGCGCGTCCTTTGCCGCGGCGGGCTGGTCGGTCGCATGGAACGCGGGGCGGAACGTCGTGCGCGCGTTCTCGGGCGGATTTCATCCCTCCCTTCTCTTCGACGAGAATCTTCTCATGCTGATCGCCGCCTGCGGCGCGTTCGGCATCGGAGAATATATGGAGGGAGCGGCGGTCGTGCTCTTATACCAGATCGGCGAACTGTTGCAGTCGGTCGCGGTCGGCTCCTCGCGGAGCGCGATCGAAAAACTGCTCGAAATGAAGAGCGACACGGCGATTCTGCTCGACGGAGACGACCGCCGCGAGATTCCGTCCGAAGATCTCAAAGCGGGCGACGTCATTCTCGTGCGGAAGGGGGACAAACTGCCCGCGGACTGCGCCCTGACCGAGGGAACGGCGACGCTCGATACGAAGTCGCTGACGGGGGAATCCCTGCCGCGGGAGACGGAGGCGGGCGGCGAGATGCTCGCGGGCTGCGTCAATCTCGGAGACGCCTTCAAGGCGCGCGTTCTTCGCCCCGTTTCGGAGAGCGCCGTCGCAAAGATTCTCGACATGGTGGAAAATTCCTCCGCGCGCAAGGCGAAGCCCGAGAAGTTCATCACGAAGTTCGCGCGCGTGTACACCCCGATCGTCGTCCTGCTCGCGGCGCTCATCGCCCTGATTCCGCCGCTTGTCACGGGGTTCGACTTCGTCCGCTGGCTGACCCCCGCGATCGAATTTCTCGTGATCTCCTGCCCGTGCGCGCTCATCATTTCCGTGCCCCTTACCTATTTCTCGGGCGTCGGCACACTGGCGCGGTACGGCGTTCTCACGAAGGGCGCGGTCTGCCTCGACGAGCTGACGAAGGTCTCGGTCGCGGTATTCGATAAGACGGGCACGCTCACGGAGGGGAGATTTTCCGTCGCCAAAGGAAACGGCGACCGCCGCGCGCTTGCGCTCGCGGCGGCGGTCGAAAAGAACTCCTCGCACCCGCTCGCGCAGGCGTTTGCGGGAATCGAAACGGAGTTCGAGGTCGGGTCGGTGTCGGAGATCGCGGGAATGGGTTTGTCCGCGGTTTGGAACGGAACCGAAATTCTGGTCGGCGGGGAGAGGCTCATGCGGGAGAGGGGGATTCCCTTCACGCCCGTCGGAGGGCTCAACTCCGTCGTGTATGTCGCCGAGGGCGGCAAGCTCGTGGGGAGCGTCGAGATCGAGGACAGAATCCGCCCGGAGGCGGCGGAGGCGATTCTCTCGCTCAAACGGGAGGGAATCTCGCGGACGGCGGTTTTGACGGGGGACGCGGCGGCGCGCGCGGAGGCGGCGCTGAGCGGGCTCCCCATCGACGAAATCCACGCCGATCTTCTCCCCGAGGACAAGACGGCGCAGGCGGAACTGCTCAAACGGCAGGGCGGTCTGCTCTATGTGGGCGACGGCATCAACGATACTCCCGTCATGGCGATGAGCGACGTCTCGGTCGCAATGGGCGGGCTCGGGAGCGACGCGGCGATCGAGGCGAGCGATTTCGTGCTCGCAAGCGACAAGCTCACCGCGCTGCCGAAGGCGCTCAAAGGCGCGAAAAAGACGAAGAAGATCGTGAAGGAGAACATCGTGTTTTCCATCGCGGTCAAGGTCGCGCTCATGGCGGCGACCGTCGCCGCAACGGCGAGCGGACTGTTCGTCCTTCCCATTTGGGCGGCGGTGCTCGGAGACGTCGGCGTGATGCTCCTCGCGGTGCTCAATTCGATGCGCATGCGCGGAACGCTGTAACGGGTCGGATTACGCGTATTCCCGCCACCACTTGGTCTGATGCTCAAAGCTGTCGGCGAGGGAGACCGTTTCACCGAGGAGAGGGGTCATAAAGGCGAGCCCGATCTCCTCCGCGCGGCGGGTGAAGCGCTCGGGCGGGTCGTACCACGCATGGTCGGAGAGGGAGAACGCGCCGAAGTGGATGGGAACCGCACAGCCCGCGCAAAGTTCCGCCGCGGCTTGCACGGCTTCCTCGGGAAACATGTGCACTTCATGCCACCGCGTGCTGTACTGCGCGCAGTCCATGAGGGCGAGATCGAACGCCCCGTATTTCTCGGCAATGTCGTGGAAGTGCTCCCCGTATCCCGAATCGCCGCTTTCGAACACCTTGAACCGCCCGCCGAGCAGCGCCCACGACGCCCAGAGCGTGCGGTTGCGGTCGGAGAGCCCCCGTCCCGAGTAATGGCGGGAGGGAAGGCAGGCGATGCGGATTCCTTCGATCTCCGCCTCCTCCCACCAGGCGAACGTGTGGATTTTGTTCGGGTCGACGCCCCAGCGTTCGAGATGATTCTCCACGCCGAGCGGAACCGCGTACGCCTTCACTTTGGGATCGACCGCAAGGATCGTGCCGTAGTCGAGATGATCGTAATGGTCGTGTGAGAGAACGACGAGGTCGATCGCGGGCAGTTCCTCCGCCGTCGCCGCGGGCTTGCCGAAGCGGCGGGAGCCGACGAAGGAGACGGGGGAGGCGATTTCGGACAGGACGGGGTCGAAGAGGAGCGTCTTGCCCTCCATTTGCAAAAGGACGGTGGAATGCCCGAACCAGGTCAAAGAGAGCCCGTCGGGATCGGCGTCCGAGAAGTCCGGCTTTTTCGAGGGCAGTTCTTTGAGAGGCGTCTCGCTCCCCGCGGAGGCGCGGTCCGCATAGGGATCTGTTGCGTCCGTGAAGAGGGAAAAGGTCCCCGTGTTATGGAATTGTCCGTCCGAATAATTTTCCGCCCGACGGGCGTATTCCTCCCGATCCGCCGCGTCCGCCCTTCCGCCGAAGGAGGGCAGCAGATTGACAAACAGCGCGCCCGCCACAACGACGAGCGTGACTGCGGCAAGAAGGCAGACGAAGATTCTCAGGACAATCCCGCCGCCCCTGCGGACGCGGAAGGAGCCCGCTATGCGCGCCTTCCCGCTCATCGGAGATAGGCGCGGTAAAAGCGCTCGATTTTGTCGAAAGGGATCACGTCCGTCCGGTCATACAGATCGGTATGCACTGCGCCGGGGATGATGAGGAGTTCCTTGTTCTCCCCCCGCAGTTTTTTGAACGCGTCCTCGGAGAAATAGCGGGAATGCGCCTTTTCGCCGTGGATGAGAAGGACCGCACTGCGGATCTCGCCCGCGAATTGCAGAATCGGCATGTTGATGAAGGAGAGCGCGGACGTCGTGTTCCAGCCGTCGTTCGAGTTGAGCGAGCGGACATGATACCCGCGCTTCGTCTTGTAATAGTCGTAATAGTCCTTCACAAAGAAGGGAGCGTCCGGAGGGAGGGGATCCACGACGCCGCCCGCCCGCTGATACCGTCCGCTGCGATAGTCGAGGACGCGCTGGGCGTTGAGCGACTTTTTGAGTTCGTATCTGCCGTTTTCGTCGAGGCTGTCGAAATAGCCGTACGCGTTGACCCGCGTCATGTCGTACATCGTGGAAGAGACGGTCGCCTTGATACGGGTGTCGATCGCGGCGGCGTTGATCGCCATTCCGCCCCAGCCGCAGATGCCGAGAATGCCGATCCGTTCGGGATCCACCCGCTCATGGCAGGAGAGGAAGTCGACGGCGGCGCAGAAATCCTCGGTGTTGAGATCGGGCGACGCCACATACCGCGGCTCCCCGCCGCTCTCGCCCGTGAAGGAGGGGTCGAAGGCGACGGTCAGAAACCCGCGCTCGGCGAGCGTCTGGGCATACAGCCCCGATGCCTGTTCCTTCACCGCCCCGAAGGGTCCGCACACCGCCACGGCGGGCAGCTTGTCCGCTCCCTCCTTCGGAAGGTAAAGATCCGCCGCCAGCTCGATGCCGAACCGGTTGCGGAAGGTAATCTTTTCGTGCAGCGTCTTGTCGCTCTGTTCAAAGGTCTTGTCCCATACGGTCTCCATATCCAATCTCCTTTTTTTGCTCATTATACCATACACTTCGGGGAATGGCAAATATTTTTCGGGGTCAGAGGAGACCGCGTTTTGTGAAAAATTCGCGGTTGAAGCGGACGGAGGGATGATCGGGCGCGATTGTCTCGGTCCTTTTGTGGCATTCCACCGCGGCGGGGAGATTTCCGAGCGCAAAATGACAGCAGACGAGCCCGAGGAGGGGCGTGAGCGCGCGGCAGGCGGGTTCTTCGAAGTCCCCTTCGGCGGCGTGGTCAACGCAGCGGAGGGCGGATTCGTACCAGAACGCCGCTTCCGCGCATCTGTTCTCCGCGCGCAGGATTGCCGCGATCTCGCAGAGCACGGACGCCCGCGGCTCGCCGTACAGAAAACTTGCAAAGAGGGCGGAGAGCGCTCCCTCCGTATCCCCCCGCGCGCGGCGGCAGCGGGAGAGAACCTTGCTCGCCTCGATCTTGTTGACGTACCAGCCCTCTCCGCCGAGCATGGAACAGAGCTTCTCCTCCGCCTCGGCATAGAGCCCGTGATAGGATAGTTCCCGTCCGTAGTAAAAAAGATCCCGCCCATTGAGCCGCTCTTCGCGTTCCCACTTGCGGTAGATGTTGAGATTGCGCATGCTCCGCTCCTTGCGGCTGCCGAGATGAAGGACGGAAAAGTCGGACCGTACGATGTTTCCGCGCGGCGCGATGCACTCATGCACCCGTCCCTGCCATACGAAATTCGCCGCCCGCCGCAAAAACCGCTCGCGGAAACAGGTGTAGGCGGGAGTCCCGTCCGCGCCGAATGCGGTGACGTAGGGGCACATCACGACGTCGGGTTCCGCCGCAAGCAACGCCCTCAGCGCGGCGGGATCGCAGTCGGGGGAGAGGACGTCGTCGGCGTCCAACCAGAAGAGATAGTCGCCCTCCGCTTTGGAAAAGACAAAATTGCGGGCGGCGGAAAAGTCGTTCCGCCACGGGAACTCGAAGAGCCGCGCGCCCGTGGCGCGCGCGATCTTTGTCGTTTTGTCCTCCGAACCCGTATCGGCGATAACGAGCTCGTCGAAGAATCCCTTTGCGCTTTCGAGACACCGCCCGAGCGTCTCCTCTTCGTTTTTGACGATCATGCAGAGCGAAATTTTCATGCCTGTATCCCCGTTTCCTTTTTTCAGAATATGACGGATCGAGGCGTTTGGTTTCCGCGGCTGTATTTTTCGGCGCGTTGCGTTTTGCGGGGAGCGTTATGTGTTGCGGAGGGCGGCTGTGTCTTGCGGGAAGCGGTTATGCGTCTTGCGGCGCGGGAAATTGCGGAGGGGACGGGATTGTCACCTCTTTTTTGTTTTTCGGTATATGATATAGAGGGCGTACGGGTTCCGTTTTGCATGCGGGAGACCGTACGACAAAGGAGGAAAAAACCAATGGCATGTTTTACAGGCTGCAACTGCGGATGCTGTTGTAATACGACACCCACGATCCGCTATATCAACTACGGCGGCAGCGGCACGGGCACCGGAACGACGGGTCCCACCGGTCCCACGGGTCCCACGGGTCCCACCGGTCCCACCGGTCCCACCGGTCCTATCGGTCCTATCGGTCCTACGGGTCCCACGGGTTCCACGGGTCCCACCGGTCCCACGGGGGCGAGCGTGACGGTCACCGTCGGCGATACGATCACGGGTGCGCCCGGCACGGATGCGTCCGTCGCGCAGAGCGGCACGGCGGAAAATCCCGTTCTGACGTTCACGATCCCGCAGGGTGAAGTCGGCCCCACGGGTCCGCAGGGTGAAGTCGGTCCCACGGGTCCGCAGGGCGAAATCGGTCCCACCGGTCCGCAGGGCGAAATCGGTCCCACCGGTCCGCAGGGTGAAGTCGGTTCCACGGGTCCGCAGGGTGAAGTTGGTCCCACCGGTCCGCAGGGCGAAATCGGTCCCACCGGTCCGCAGGGCGAAGTCGGTCCTACGGGTCCGCAGGGTGAAGTCGGTCCCACCGGTCCGCAGGGTGAACAGGGTCCCGCGGGAACCGACGCAACGGTCACGCCCGCCGCGGCGGTCGCCGATGTCGACGCGGGAACGGTCGATTTGCAGACGTTGGCAGGGTCGTTCAACCAGCTTCTCGAAAATATGCGCGCGGCAGGATTGCTTTCGTCCACCTAAACGGCGAAAGGTGATTTGCCGGCAATACGGAGCGTCCGCAGGGAATTTTCCCGCGGACGTTTGCTTTTTTCTCCGCTGTGGTATATAATACCGATAGTGATTTCGGAACAGGAGCTCGCGATGGAACAACAGGGTCAATGGCATGCGAAGTCCGTAGAGGAGACGCTCTCCGCGCTCTCCGCTTCGGAGAAGGGACTCACCTCGGAGGAAGCGGCGCGCCGCCTTGCGGAGCACGGCAAAAACACGCTCAAAGAGCAAAAGAAGAAGAGCGTCTGGCGGATGCTGTTCGAACAGGTGAAGGACGTCATGATCCTCATTCTGCTCGTGGCGGCGGGGCTCTCGTTTGCCTTCGAGGATTGGGCGGAGGGCGCGGTCATTCTCGTCATCGTGATCGTCAACGCGGTGATCGGGATCGTCGAGGAGAAGAAGGCGGCGGACGCCCTCGCCTCCTTAAAGACGCTCAACGCGCCGACCGCGCGGGTCATGCGGGACGGAAAGGAACAGCTTCTGCCCGCGGCGGAGCTCGTGCCCGGGGACGTCGTTCTCTTGGAGGACGGCTGTGTGGTGCCCGCGGACGTGCGGCTGATCAAGGAATCGAATCTGAAAGTGCAGGAGGCGTCTCTGACGGGGGAGAGCGTGCCCGTGGATAAGGACGCGCCCACCGTCTGCCCTGCGGACGCGCCGCTCGGCGACAGGGTGAATATGGCGTACTCCTCTTCCATCGTCATGTACGGGACGGGCGAGGGGGTCGTCGTCGAAACGGGCATGGACACGCAGGTCGGCAAGATCGCGGGAATGCTCGATACCGCTCCGGAGGCGGAGACGCCCTTGAAGCGCAAACTCAACTCCGTGGGCAAGGCGTTGAGCCTCGTCGGGATCGGGATTGCGGCAATCATGCTCATCATCGGGGGTCTGCGGGTGGAGGATTGGTCCGTCTCCGAGAATTGGCGTCTGCCCCTCCTCACGGCGATCGCGCTGGCGATCTCGGTGATTCCCGAAGGGCTGCCCGCCACGGCGACCGTCGTCATGGCGCTCGGCGTTCAGCGCATGGCGAAAAAACAGGCGCTCGTGCGGTCATTGCCCGCCGTGGAGACGCTCGGCAGCGCCACGGTCATCTGCTGTGACAAGACGGGCACGCTCACGCTCAACCGCATGACCGTGGTGAGTTTCTTCCCCGCGGAACGCGCCGTAAGCGGGGATCCCGTTCTCCTTTCGGAGGGGCAGAAGGGGGAGGACACCCTCTCCCGCCGCGCGCTCACGCTCGCGTCCGCTCTCTGCAACAACGCGGCAAAGGACGGGAAGGGCGGCACGCTCGGCGATCCCACGGAGGGCGCGCTCCTGTATTTTGCCGACGAATTTGGCGGGAGCGACGCGCTGATCGCGGCGCATCCGAGGGCATTTGAACAGCCCTTCGATTCCGACCGCAAGCGCATGTCCACGGTCAACCGCACGGAGCGGGGGCTCGCCGTCTTTACCAAAGGGGCGACGGACGAACTTCTGCCGAAGTGCGACAGAATCCTCGTCGGGGACGAAGTGCGCCCGATGAGCGGGGAGGACCGCGCGGCGATTCTTTCGACGGCGTATGCGATGTCGGAGCGCGCGCTCCGCGTGCTCGGCTTCGGCGTCCGTCTCACCGACCGCGTGCCGCAGGAGGGGGACGACGTCGAGGACGGGCTCGTCTTTGTCGGGCTCACCTGCATGATCGACCCGCCGAGAACGGAAGTGATCGGGGCGGTGGAGAGCTGCCACGCGGCGGGAATCCGCGTCGTCATGATCACGGGAGACCACAAGGTGACGGCGGTGGCGATCGGAAAGGCGTTGAAGATCTTCGGGGAGGGGAACACGGTCGTCTCGGGCTCGGAACTTGCCGCCATGACGGACGAGGAGCTCGACCGCGTCGTGCCGACCACGACCGTCTTTGCGCGCGTTTCGCCCACCGACAAACTGCGCATCATGCAGTCGTTACAGCGGACGGGGGAAGTTGCGGCGATGACGGGGGACGGGGTCAACGATTCGCCCGCATTGAAGGCGGCGGACATCGGGATTGCGATGGGCTCGGGCACGGACGTCGCCAAAGACGCCTCGGACATGGTGCTCATGGACGACAACTTCACGACGATCGAGAGCGCCGTCCGCGAGGGCAGGAGGGTATACCGCAACATCCAGAAGGTGATCCGCTACATGCTCTCCGGCAACATTGCGGAGATCCTCGTGCTCTTTCTCGCAACGCTCTTCAACCTGCCCGCGCCCATTCTCGCGGTGCACGTCCTTTTGATCAATCTCGCAACGGACACGCTGCCCGCGCTGGCGCTCGGGGTGGATCCCGCGGACAAGAACGTGATGAAAACGCCGCCCGTGCGGTCGGGCACCCTCTTTGAGCGTGGGCTCGTGCGCCGCGTGATCTTTTACGGCGCGGTCATCAGCGCGCTCTCGCTCGGCGCGTATTTCATCGGACTGTACGTCTATGAAAGCGCGGCGGTCGCCATGACGATGACGTTTGCGGTCGTCTCCCTCTCGCAGCTCGCGCATGCGGTCAACCAGCGCTCGGATACCGAGTCGGTTTTCGCGCGGGGGAACGGGCACAATCCCGCGCTGTATGCGATGATCGGGGCGTCGCTTCTCATCGTCCTCCTCGTCATGTTCGTGCCCTTCCTGCGGGAATTTTTCAGCCTCACCCTGCTTTCCCCGCAGCAATATCTCATCGTGCTCGGATTTTCCCTTGCGCCGATCGCGGTCTCGGAGATCTCGAAGTGCTTCCTCCGCGCGGCGGAACGGAGAAAAACAAGATAAAAAACGCGGCGCGGCGCGGGTCGGAGAGACCCGCGCCGCGCCCCCTTCCGCGCCGTTCTTTGCGCAAACGCGGATCTTTTTTCAAATCTTTCGGCATTTGCTTGTGCCGCGGGGCGAACTGTGCTATAATAATGCGGCTATGAAACATCTGATTGATTGCGCGATGAAGCGCGAACCTTGCGATCTTGTCATCAAAAATGCGAAGATCTTCAACGTCTATACGGGGGAGATCGAGGAGGGCGAACTCGCCGTCGCGGACGGCAGAATCGTCGGGATCGGGAAAGACTATCGCGGAGAGCGCGAGTACGACGCGAAGGGATTGATCGCGCTGCCCGGGTTTATGGACGCGCACATTCACATCGAGAGCTCGATGCTCTCGCCCGAGGCGTGGGCGGCGCTCGCCGTTCCGCACGGCACGACGGGAATCGTCGCCGATCCGCACGAGATCGTCAACGTCTGCGGCGTCTCGGGCGCGGAATACATGGCGGAGGCGTTCTCGCGGCTCAGAGTGGGGGATACCAATCCCCTCACCGTCTGCATGCAGCTGCCCTCCTGCGTGCCCGCCACGCCCTTCGAGACGAGCGGCGCGATCATCGACGGCAGGGAGACCGAATTCGAGCTCGCGCGCGATCTCTTCTTCGGGCTCGGCGAAATGATGAACTTTCCCGCCGTCGTTGCCGCGGACGGCGAGGCGATCGAAAAACTTACGAGCGCGGAGGAACTCGGAAAACCCGTGGACGGGCATGCGCCCGGCGTGACGGGCGACCGTCTCAACGCCTATCGCTGTACGGGCGTGCTCACCGACCACGAATCGCTCAGCGCGCGGGAGTGCCGCGAAAAGGTCGCGCGGGGAATGTATGTGCAGATCCGCTGCGGTTCCTCGGTCAACAATCTCGCGGACGCAAAGGACGCCGTTGACGATTATAACTACCGCCGCTATCTGCTCTGTTCGGACGACAAGAACGCCGCCGACCTCTCCTCGCGCGGGCACATCGACGACGCCCTCCGCCGCCTTGTGCGGGCGGGTGTGTCCCCCCGCCATGCGGTTGCGATGGCGACGCTCAACGTCGCGGAGTGCTATCATATCAAGGATTCGGGCGCGCTCGCGCCCCGCTGTTTTGCGGACGTCGTGCTCGTGGACGATCTCACAACGTTCAAGGTCGAGGCGGTGTTCAAGCGCGGCGAGCTCGTCGCGGAACGGGGCGTCGCGCTGTTCGACGCGGACGAGCGCTATCTTCCCTCCGCCGTCCGCGGAACGGTACAGGTGGCGGACGTCACCGCGGAGGACTTCGAAATCGAATGCCGCGGCGGAAAACTGCGCGCGATACGGATTGCTCCGCACGGGCTGTACACGGAGGAGACGTTCGTCCCCGCGCCGAAGGGACGCCTTGCCGTGAAAGGGACCGATCTTTGCAAACTTGCCGTCGTCGAGCGGCATTTCGCCACGGGCAATCTCGGGCTCGGGCTCGTCGAGGGATACGGGTTCCGCGGCGGCGCGATCGGCATCTCCGTCGCGCACGACAGCCACAATCTCGTCATTCTCGGCGACGACGAGGAGGCGATGGCGCGGGTCGTTGCCCTGCTCGAACAGGCGGGCGGCGGCATGGCGCTCGTCTCTTCGGAGGGCGCGGAGGACGTCTTTGCCCTCGACATTGCGGGGCTCATGAGCTCCGCGCCGGCGGAGGAAGTCGTGCGCCGCACGGACGAGATCGCAAAGAAGGCGCGCGCGATGGGCGTCAAGGACTGCTATGAGCCCTTCATGACCCTCGTGTTCCTCTCGCTCGCCGTCATTCCAAAACTCAAATTGACCGACCGGGGACTCTTCGATCTCGAAAAGTATTCCTTTGTCCCGTTGGAGGAAGTATGACGATCGTTGCCGCCACGGGAAATGCACATAAACTGAAAGAGATCCGCGCGCTCCTGCCCGGGGTTCGGATTCTCTCCGAGGCGGAAGCCGGATTTACGGGCGACGTGGAGGAGACGGGCGAGACGTTCGAGGAGAACGCGCTCTTGAAGGCGCGTGCGGTCTGCAAAGCGACGGGACTTGCCGCCCTTGCCGACGATTCCGGGCTGTGCGTGGACGCGCTCGGCGGCGCGCCGGGGGTGTACAGCGCGCGCTATGCCGAACGGTTCGCCCCCGCGGATTGGACGCTCGGAAACAGCGCCTTTCTGCTCCGCCGGCTCGAAAACGTCGCCGACCGCAGGGCGCACTTCGTCTGCGTCGCCGCGCTCGTGTTCCCCGACGGGCGGGAACTCACCGCCGAGGGACGCAGCTACGGCTCTATTCTGCGCGGGAGCCGCGGAACGGGGGGATTCGGGTACGACCCCGTCTTTTTCTCGGACGACCTTCAAATGACCTTTGCGGAGGCGGACGAGGAGAGGAAGAACGCCGTGTCCCACCGCGGAAGAGCGCTCCGCGCGCTCGGGGAGAAGCTGTGAAAACGTTCGTCGTCCTCTCCGATTCGCACGGCAGGTGCCGCAAAACGATCGGGAACATGGGCGGGCTCTTTGCGGAGAACGATTACATCGTCCATCTCGGGGACGGCTCCGCCGATCTCCGCGCCGTCCTCTCCGACTATCCCGAAAAGACCTATCTTCTCCGCGGGAACTGCGACGCGGCGTTCGGCGCCGACGAGTTCGTGATCGAGGCGGAGGGGATCTCCGTCCTGTGCTGTCACGGTCACCGCTACGGCGTGAAGAGCGGGCTCTCCCGCCTCGCCGCCCGCGCGAAGGAATGCGGCTGCCGCGTCGCCCTTTACGGGCACACCCATACCGCGAACATCGAGGAAGTGGACGGCGTGCTCTGCGTCAATCCCGGCGCGCTCGGCGCCTTCTCGGGCGGGAGCTATTGCTATCTCGTTCTGCACAACGGAAAGGCGACTCCGACCATCGTCCCCGTATAAAAAATTTTCCTTAAAAAAGCAAGGGAGGCAATTTGCATTGCCTCCCTTGCAGTTTGCCATTTACAGCGGCAGAAGTTTTGCCGTGAAGTGCCTCAGAATCGGCGGTTCCTCCACGATCCTGTATCCGCGGATTCTGCCGGCGCGCTCCTTGATGTTTTCAAGCGCGTCCGCGATCACGTCGAGATGGGACTGCGTGTAGACGCGGCGGGGAATCGCAAGGCGGGTGAATTCGAATTCCGCTTCGAGCTGTTTGCCCGTGTCGGGATCGTTGCCGAGCATGAAGGAGCCGATGTCGCAGGCGCGGATCCCCGCCTCCTTGTAGAGTTCGATCGCAAGCGCCTGTGCGGGGAATTCGTAATAGGGGATATGCGGGAGAAGTTTTTTGGCGTCCACAAACACCGCATGACCGCCCACGGGGCTCTGATAGGGGATTCCCGCCTCGTCGAGCCGCGCCGCGAGATATTCCATCTGTCCGATGCGGTAGCGGAGATAGTTCTCGTCGATTCCCTCTTTAAGCCCGCGCGCAAGCGCCTCGATGTCCCGTCCCGACATTCCGCCGTATGTAATAAATCCCTCGAAGGAGATACAGCGCTGTTTGACGAGTTCGAAGATCTCCCGGTTGCGGCAGCCGATGAGCCCGCCCATGTTGACGATCGCGTCCTTTTTCGCGCTCATGGTGAAGCAGTCGGCGTCCTCGAAGGTCGCCTTGACGATCTCTTCGATCGTGCTGTCCGCAAATTCGGGCTCCCGCTTGTGGACGAAGTAAGCGTTCTCCGCATAGCGTGCGGCGTCGATCATGAACGGAATCCCGTGGGCATGGGCGATTTCGCGGGTCTTGCGGATGTTCTCCACGGAGACGGGCTGACCGCCCGCGGAATTGTTCGTGATCGTCATGATGATCACGCCGATGTTCTCCGCGCCGAGCTCTTTGATGTACTGTTCGAGACGGGCGGTGTCCATATTCCCCTTGAAATCGTAATAGGCGGTGGTGTCGAGCGCCTCGGGCACGACGCAGTCGATGGCGCGCGCGCCCGCAAGTTCGACGTGCGCGCGGGTCGTATCGAAGTGCATATTGGAGATCGCATACTTCTTGCCTTGAAGCAGGACGGGCAGCAGCACCTTTTCCGCGGCGCGCCCCTGATGGACGAGCTGGACATAGGGAAGCCCGAAGATCCGCTTTGCCGTCTCCTGCACTCTGTAATAGCACTCCGCGCCCGCGTACGATTCGTCGCCGACCATGACGCCCGCCCACTGATCGACGCTCATCGCGCCCGTTCCGCTGTCCGTCAGGAGATCGATGTACACGTCGCGGGAGGCGAGCGAAAAGACGTTATAGCCCGCTTCCGCGATCTTGCGTTCGCGTTCTTCTCTCGTGAGCATTCTGAGCGGTTCCACACTCTTGATGCGAAACGGTTCGGGGAAATAGATGGTTTTCATACGGTATCCTTCCTTGATCGGTTTTGGAAATATTATACAACTCCGGGAGGGAATTGTCAATACCATTCGGAAAACCTTCCGCGGCGGGCGTGTATGATTACAATAGATGTGAGACAAAGGGGGGGAGAAAAAAGATAGCGGACCAAGCGCTCCATGTGATATA
>CANRGR010000027.1 GCA_947630245.1 uncultured Clostridia bacterium
TCCATTCTGTCCCATTGGCTGCTCTCATAGAGAGGCTGTCCGTCGAACTCGTAGAGCCCGTGGGCGTCTTTGGGGAAATGCGCAGGAACCCAATCCAGAATGACGCCGATTCCCGCGCGGTGAAATTCGTCCACGAGATACATGAAGTCCTTCGGCGTGCCGAGACGGGACGTGACGGCAAAATAGCCCGTCACCTGATACCCCCACGATCCTTCGTAGGGATATTCCGTCACGGGCATAAATTCGACATGCGTATATCCCATCTCGCGGACATAGGGAACGAGCTCATGCGCCAGATCGCGGTAGGAATAGAAATTGCCGTCCGCATGCCGCTTCCACGATAAGAGATTGACCTCGTAGATATTCATCGGCGAGGAAAAGACATTGGTTTTATAGAGTTTTTGAAGGTACTCTCCGTCCCCCCATTCGTATCCTTCGAGATCGTACAGTTTGCTTGCGTTTTTGGGGGGCGTTTCCGTGTGGAACCCGACGGGATCCGCCTTCATGAGCTGTCTGCCGTCCGCCGCCGTAATACAATATTTATATACGTCGTACTGTTTCAGTCCGGGGATGAAGAGTTCGAAACTCTCCCCGTCCACCATGCGCTCCATGACGTCGGTTTCGGGATTCCAGCCGTTGAAGTCGCCCACGACGCAGACGCGCTTAGCGTGCGGCGCCCAGACGCGAAAGAGATATCCCTCCTTCCCGCCGAGGGTCGTGTGATGCGCGCCGTAGGTCTCATAGATACGGTCGTTTTTGCCCTGATGATATAAAAACAACGGGAAATCGGTCTCTTTGCCGATCTTTTCCTTCATATGTTCTCCCCCTGCCGTCCCGCGGGACGCGGCACGCAAAACTGCGGGGCAACCCCGCTTGCCGTACTCTTATTATACTATATATTCTTCCGACTTTCAATACCCCTTTTTGAAATTTTCCGCAATTTTGCAAAATTTTTGCGCGCTTCTGCCTCTCTTTTGTTCACTTTAACATAAAAAAATCCCCCCGCGGGGGAGGGACGGTCAGAAGCGGTCGAGAATCTGTCTTACGATCTCATAGATGTCTCCCGCACCGAGCACGAGGATGAGATCGTCTTGCCGCACGCGCTCTTTCAGGCGTTTTACGAGTTGCGACGGCGACTGCACATAGATCGCTTCGGGCACGCGCGAGACGAGCGTGACGGCGCTCCCCGCCGCGTCGTATTTCTCCCGCGCGGCGTATGTGCGGTAGACGATGGGACTCTCCGCCGCCCGCAGAACTTCGGAGAACTCTCCGATCAGATCCCGCGTGCGGGTGTAGGTATGGGGCTGAAAGACGACCCGCACCGTACCCGTGCAGATCCGCTCCGCCGTTTCGAACGCCGCCTTGATCTCGCGCGGGTGATGTGCGTAATCGCACACGACCTCTACGCCGCAGAACGTTCCCACGCGCTCGAACCGCCGCCCTACGCCGCGGAACCGCCCAAGCCCTTCCGCAATCTCCTCCGCGGAGAACCCCAAAAGCCGCGCCGCCGCAAAGGCGGCAAGAGCATTGTAGACCATCACCTTCCCCACGGCATGAAGCCGCACGCGCACGAGCGGAATCCCCCGCTCATTGACGGTAAAGGAATACTTCTCCCCCGTGCCGACGAGCTTTTCCGCGCGGATCTCTCCGTTCCAGAGCCCGAATCCGAGCGTGTGCGGCAAACTGCGGGCGCGCGGATCGTCGGCATTTACGACGAGCCGCTTGGACTGCGACGCAAACTGCGCATAGGCGCAAAAGAGATCGTTTTCGTCCCGGTAGCAGTCGGTGTGATCGAGATCGGTGTTGAGAATGATCCCGATCTCGCTGTGCAGGGTCAGAAAACTGCGGCGGAATTCGCACGCCTCGGTGAGAAAGAACTCCCCGCCCGTGCTGTAATAGTTCCCGAGTTCGAAATCCTCCCCGCCGATATGGCAGGTGAATTTCCTCCCGCCGGACAGGAAGATATGGGAGAGCATGGAAGTCGTCGACGTCTTGCCGTGGCATCCCGCGACGGAGATGACGTGGGGAAAGGAGTCCGCCACTTCCCCGAGCAGTTCGGCGCGGGAAAGGACGCGCTTCCCCGCCGCCCGCGCCGCCCGCAGTTGGGGATGCGTCTCGGGGATCGCTCCCGTGCAGACGACGGTCTCCTCCGTAATCTCCTCGTCCTCGCCGATGCAAACGGGAATCCCCTCCTCTTCGAGCTTCCGCGTGTACCCGCTCGCGCACATATCGCTTCCGCGGACGGGGATCCCGCGGTCGTGCAGAAGGCGGGCAAGCGCGCTCATGCTCACACCGCCCGCCCCGACAAAATAAAAGCCGCCGAACGGCGCGCCATCGGATGAAATCATACCCCATGATATGCGCCTTCCGTGCGGATTTGCGACGGGTCGGAAAAATGCGTAAAAAAAACGCGCCCGGTATCCCATGCGCGCGTCTTTTTTCACATCTTCCGTCTCACGAAACGGGCACGACGTTGACGGCCCGCAGCTTTCCGCTGTCTTTGGGATCGGGCTCGGCGTCGAACGTGACCTTCTGCCCTTCCTTCAACGTGCGGAATCCTTCCGTCTGAATCGCGGAGAAATGAACGAAAATGTCGTCCCCGCCTTCGTCGTTGGAAATGAATCCGTAACCCTTTCCGTCATTGAACCATTTTACAGTTCCGTTCACAATTATACCTCCTGTGGCACCGAGAAAAACATACAACGATACCGAAAAAACACAAAGAAGGTGCTTTGTTGCGGAATTGTCATCAATTTTCAGTGCCTTAATTATTATAACAATGTTACCACCGCTTGTCAATAGCAAAAATGGAAAAATTTGTTATTTTTTCAGATATTTTTCAAGAAGCATAGATTGGTTCGCGGAGAACTCCGCGAGTTCCTCCGGTTTGAGCTGACGGTATGCGATGAGGGCGAGATAGTAAATCTGCATGACGGAAATTTTCTTTTTTTCCTCGTCGGCGTCTTTGAGCTGCCGCACGGACGGGCAGGCGGTATTGACGACGAGAGTGACGTCCGCCGCCTCCTCTCCCATCTGGTAGAAGCGGTTCATCTCGCTCATTCTGCGCATGAACTCGGAGACGTTGACGACGGCGGGCACAGCGGAATCTTTGAGCTCCTCCGTCCGCACTTTGACGCCCTTCCCTTCGAGCGCGGACGTGAAGATCTCCTCGATCTCCTTATCCTCGCCGCCGCCCGCTTTGAGCGCGCCCGCGACGTCTGCGTCGATGCGCAAGAACCGCGTCCGCGTGGGATTCTTGTATTCGAGATAGCTGAGAAAATGCGGGTCGATAAACGTGTCGCAGAGAATGGCGTCGAGCCCCGCGTCCTTGAACATCTTCACATACTGCGCCTGCTTGTCCCCGTCCGAGACATAATACACCGCCTGCGGCTCCTTGCCCTCCTTGCTCTCCTCGGCAGTGACTTCTTCCCCGAAATAGCTCTCGATCGGGCGGTATTCCCCCGAAAGATTCTTGAAGATGATGATGTCCTTGACCTTTTCATAGAACTTATCGTCCTTGATACAGCCGAACTTGACGAACGTCGAAAGATCGTGCCAGCAGTTCTCGTATCTCTCGCGGTCGTTTTTGTAGAGCTCGCCGAGCTTGTCCGCGACCTTCTTCGTGATGTGCGAGGCGATCTTCTGCACCCGGCTGTCGTTTTGCAGGAAGGAACGGGAGACGTTGAGCGGAATGTCGGGACAATCCAGCACGCCGTTCAGAAGAAGCAGAAATTCGGGAATGACTTCCTTGATGTTGTCCGCGATGTACACCTGATTGCAGTAGAGTTTGACCTGTCCGCGTTCGAGTTCGACCTGTTTTCTGACTTTGGGGAAATAAAGGATCCCTTTCAGGCGGAAGGGATAGTCCATGTTGAGATGGATCCAGAAGAGCGGTTCGTTGAAATCGGAGAAGGTCTCGCAGTAGAAGGTCTTATACTCCTCCTCGGTGCAGTCTTTGGGCTGTTTGAGATAGAGCGGCTCCGTCTTGTTGACGGGCTTGTCGTCCTTGTCTCCCTTCGGATTGAGATAGATCTCATAGGGCATGAACGAACAATACTTGCGGAGCAGTTTTTCGACTTCGTACTTTTTGGAGAATTCCTTCTCCTCCCGCGCAAGATGCATGACGATTTTTGTGCCGCGGGTCGCCCTGTCGCAGGGCTCGATGGTATAGGTGCTCTCCCCGTCCGACTGCCAATGCACTGCCTCCGCGTTGTCGAGATAGGACTTTGTAAAGATCTCGATGTTCTCCGAGACCATATACGCCGAATAGAACCCGAGCCCGAAGTGCCCGATGATTCCGTCCCCGCCCGCTTTTTCGTACTTTTCCACGAAATCCGCCGCCCCGGAGAAGGCGATCTGCGTGATGTATTTCTCGACCTCCTCCTCGGTCATGCCGATGCCGTTGTCCTCCACGGTGAGCGTGCCCGCCTTCTCGTCCGCGACGACGGTGATGCGGTACGGGTCGTCCCCCTTCTGCGCCTCGCCGAGATCGACGAGCTTTTTGAACTTTGTGATCGCGTCGGACGCATTCGACACGATCTCGCGAAGAAAGATGTCCTTATCGGAATACAGCCACTTTTTGATGATGGGCATCATGTTTTCGCTGGAAATTTTGATATTGCCTGTCTTTGCCATAAGATTCTCCTCTGTTCCGCCCGCATGCGGCGGATTCCGCAGACTGCGGTTTTATTTTCACCTCTTTATATACACAAAAAAATCCGTCATAAAACGGATTTTTCCGAAAAACATTCGATTTGCGAAAAGATCCGCCCGGGAAGTTCCGGGCGGATCTGCCTTTTCAAGAGGATTTACTTGTTTTCGTCCTCGGTATTGCCGAGAAGCTCGGAGATAGACGTGCTGAAACCGCCCGCATTCTCGGTCCACTGGGAATAATCTTCCTCTTCCTCGGACTCCGCGGCGCGTCTGCCGCCCTTGCGGTTGTTTCTCGGACGATCTTCCCCGTCTCCCTTGCGCTCGCGGCGTTCGCGGGGCTCGTGTTCCTGACGGGGTTCCGTCTCGGGACGGGGCTGCAACGCCTTGATAGAGAGGGTGATCTTGCGTTCTTCGGGATTGAACGCGAGAATCTTCGCGTCCACTTCTTCCCCGATCGTCAGAACGGAAGTGGGATTTTCAAGCCATTCGTGGGTGATCTGGGAGACGTGCACCAGACCGTCGACGCCCTTGTCGAGTTCGACAAACGCACCGAAGGGCACGATGCGGACAACTTTGCCGTGAACAATGTCTCCCTCCGCGAACTTCGTAGCGGCCGCTTCCCACGGCTGGGGTTGAAGCTGCTTGTAGCCGATGGAGACCTTCTTGCCCTCGCGGTCCACGCGGAGCACTTTGAACTGATAGCGCTTCCCGATTTCAAGCACTTCGGTGACGCTCTTGACGCTCGTCCAGCTCAGATCGGAGATATGGGCGAGGCAGTCGAATCCGTTCACGGAGACAAACGCGCCGAAGCTCGTCACTCTCTCGACCTTGCCCTCGACGACGTCGCCTTCCTGAATCGAATCGAAGAACGCCGCTTCTTTCTCGGCTTTCGCCGCCTCACGCGCCGCTCTCTCCTCTTCGAGGATGACGCGCTGGGAAGCGATGATCTCCTTTCTGCGCTCTTTTCTGATTTCGAGCACTCTCAGGCGCAATTTCTTGCCCGTGTATTTTTCGAGGTCCTTCACATAACCCGTGCGGATTTCCTTTGCGGGGACAAAGACGGGATAGGTTCCGAGTTCCGCCGTGAGTCCGCCCTTGTTGAAGCCGGTGCAGACCACGCTGAATTCCTTGCCGTCCGCGATCTCTTTGAGCTGCTCCTCCTCCTCACGGATCTTACGGAGCATCTTCTGGGAGAGCTTGACTTTGGGCTGGATCTCGGCGACCATGACTTCGATCTCTTCGCCGACTTTTTCAGCATACGCCTCGCGGCTGTACTCGTCGCAGGCGATCTCATCCTTCGAAAGCAGGATTTCGAGCTTGCCCGACGCGGAGACATACACCCCTTCGTCCGTTGCGGATACGATCTTGGCGGAAATGATCTGCCCCTTCTTGTACCGCTCTTCCTTGTTCATCTCCTCAACGACGTCCATCATTGTCGTTGCCTGAACTTCCGCATTGTTTTCTTCCATCTTGAAAAGAACCTCCTGAGTCAGCCAATCGGGAGTGCTCGCTCCCGCTATAATACCGACCCTACCAAATAAATTAAATTTTTCATATTCGAAACCGTCTGCCCGCTCCAACCAAAAGACATGATTGCAGTTTCTCGACGCGATTTCGTAGAGTTTTCCCGTGTTGCTGCTGTGTTTGCCGCCGAGCACGAGGACGGCGTCCGAATTGCGGGAAATTTCCTCCGCTTCCTTCTGCCGCCATATAGTAGTATAACAAATTGTCTTAAAAATCTCAACTGTTTTTTGACATACTTTTCGAAGAATTTCCGCAATTTTCGAAAAACTTTGCTCCGAAAAGGTCGTTTGTGACACCAAAACGACGTTTTTTTCACGCAACATGGAAAAATCGTCGTTCTCCGAAGAAAAAACGAACGCCTCGCCCGAGCACCATCCGAGCAGCCCGAGCACCTCTGGATGGGACGCATGCCCCGCGATGACCACCGTCTTTCCCGCCGCGCTCTCCCGCGCGACAATCTGTTGGGTGCGGCGGACGAAGGAACAGGTGCAGTCCACAATCCCGATCTTCCGACGGGCGCATTCGTCGAAAACCGCCCTTCCCTCGCCGTGGGAACGGATGATCACGCACGCCCCGTCGGGCGCCTCGGCGAGCGAGCGGATCGTGGGAATCCCCCGCGCCGCAATGCGCGAAGTGACTTCCTCGTTGTGGATGAGTTCCCCGAGGACAAAGGTATTTTCGCAGGGTACGGATAGCGCGGTGTCCACCGCCGCCCTCACCCCCGAACAGAACCCGCAATGTTTTGCGACGACGATCTCCATGTCACTTCTTTTTCCGCTGTTTTTTGGCGGCGAGCATGGCGCGGTGCTGTGCGCGGAGCTCATAGAGACGGGCTTTGAGTTTCTCGTCCGCCTCGTCGTAATCCTCCTGCCGGAGCTTTCTGCCGTAGTATTCGCTCAGCTCCATCGGCTCGCCGAACACGACGTGCGTGACGTGAAAGACATGCGGGCGGTTGCAGATGACAAAGGGAATGACGGGCGTGCGGGTCTTGATCGCAAGCAGCGCGGCGCCGCCGTGGAAGGGCAGAAATTCCTCGTCGGAGGTCTTGTTCCGCGTCCCCTCGGGAAACATTGAGAGTTTCTCCCCGTTTTTGAGCACCTTCATCGACTCCATGAGCGTGCGGACGTCGGAGCCGTCCCGCATGGCGGGGATCGCCCCCACCCGCCGCGCCCAATACCCGATGAGCGGCACATGCATGAGCGATTCCTTCATCAGAAAGTGCAGTCCCTCCCATGTCGTGCGGGCGGGATAGAACACATCCCAGATGCAGTAGTGGTTGCCGAAATAGATATACGCGCCGAGCCCCGCCTTTTTGTATCCGTAAAGTTTATAGGGATAGACGAGAAAATGGATGGGATAGAAGAGAATCCGCAAAAAATTGAGAAGATGCATGACATGCTTCCCCTTTTTGTTTGCGGGAAAGAGCAGTTTGCGCTTCTTTTCCTTCTTCCGTTTCTTCGGTTCGCTCTCCTGCGCGGAGACCGGGACTTGTTCCGTCGGCTGCGTCATCACAATTTCTCCCGGATGATTTCTTCGATCTTGCCGAGCACTTCTTCGACCGTAAGATCGGAAGTGTCGATCTCCACGGCGTCGTCCGCCTTTTTGAGCGGCGCAAGCGCGCGCGTGGAATCCTGTTCATCCCGCTTGACAATCTCCTCTTCGAGCGCTTTGAGATCGACGTCGTAGCCCTTCGCTTTGAGTTCGCCATAGCGGCGGCGCGCCCGCACGGCGGAGCTTGCGGTCAGATAGAATTTGAAATCCGCCTCGGGCAAAACGAACGTGCCGATGTCGCGCCCGTCGAGCACGCAACTCATCTTTCCCGCGATTTCGCGCTGTTTTTCGGTCATGTGCATGCGCACGCTGGGGAATTTCGAGACGGTGGACGTCGCCATCGAGACGTTGGGCTTGCGGATCGCTTCGGAGACGTCCTCGCCGTCGAGGATGGTGACCTGCTCCCCGTTCTCGTAGCGGATGTCGAGCTTGACGTCCCGCATGAGATCGACGATTCCCGCCTCGTCGTTGACGTCCACGCCCGCTTCGAGCACTTTGAGCGCGCACGCGCGGTACATGGCGCCCGTGTCGAGATAGAGAATCCCGAAGTCGCGGGCAAGCGCCCGTGCGACGGTGGATTTCCCGCTCCCCGCGGGTCCGTCGATGGCGACGTTGATCTTGGCGAGATCCTTTCTCAGCGTCTTTGCCCCGCGCAGATAGACATGGACGGGCGTGATGTTCTTCTCCACGAAGAGCATGACGCGGATGCAGAGTGCAAGTCCGCCGTCGATGTCGGGCTCCTGCGCCGAAAAGAGGGAGCAGGTGCCGAATCCCGCCTCACGCGCCGCCGTCGCGGGATAATAAGAATGGATATCCGACGTGCTCGAAAATACGACGCTCACGAGTTCGTCCCGTTTCAGATCGTTGCGGCTCTCGATCTGTTCGAGCAGCTCCTTCACCGCCTTCTTGATCTCTTCTTTGTCGTCAAACGCAATCGTCGTCGCACCGCGGATCACTACCATGATGATTCTCCTTCCGTATATATTTGCGAAATTTACCCGCCCGCACGGTTTCCGTCCGGGAAAGTCCGTTCGGAAAAATTATACTCGCGCGCGGGCGAAAAGTCAACTTTTTTCTCCGGCTGCGGGCAGGGAATCTCCCGCGAGGAATCCCGTCGCAAAGGCGATTTGCAGGTTGAATCCCCCCGTGTACGCGTCGCAGTCCAGCGTCTCGCCGCAGAAGCGGAGCCCTTTCACGAGCTTGCTCTCCATCGTCCTCGGGTCGATCTGCCCCGTCGCGATCCCGCCGCTCGTGACGACCGCCTCGTCGAATCCCCGCAGGGACAGAGGCAACAGCGGAAAGCGTTTGAGCGCGGCGATAAGGCGCAGGCGCTCCTCCTTTGTGACGGCGTTCGCCTGTTTTTCCGCCGCAATCCCCGCCTCTTTCAGCACGAGAAGCCCGAGCCCCGCGGGCAGAAGCCCGCGAATGACGTTCTTCATGCTCTCGTTCCTGCGCGCGGAGAAATCGCGCAGCAGACGCGCGTCGAGCAAATCCGTCCCGAGCGCGGGTTTGAAATCGAGAAAGAGACGGATCTCTTCCATCGGCAGACGGTTGATCCGCGCCGAGAGTGTGAGCACCAGCGGACCGCTCACCCCGAAATGGGTGAACAGAAGCTCCCCCAGCTCCGAGAAGAATACCTTTCCGCCGCGCTCGGCGCTCAGAACGGCGTTTTTGACCGAAATCCCCTGCACGGACGAGAAATCGCCGCGGCAATTCAGTCCTGTCAGCGAGGGAACGCAGGACACAACCTCGTGTCCCGCCTCGGCGGCAAAGCGCATGCCGTCGCCCGTGGAGCCCGTCGAGGGATAGCTCAATCCGCCCGTCGCAATGATGGCGCAATCGCAAAAAATCTCGCCTTCCCCCGTTATTATGCCACGCATAGTACTATGCAAAATGTCGATTTTCAAAACTTCGGTGTTCAATTTGAAGCAAACACCCGCCGCTCTGCCCATTTTTTCAAGCGTTCCGGTCACATCGCTGGCATGATCGGAGACGGGAAACACGCGGCTCCCCCGCTCCGTTTTGAGCGGCAGCCCGTTCGATTCGAGAAGTTCCATCATGCGCTGCGGGGGGAAGCGGTAAATCGCGCCGCGCAAAAATTTCTCCCCGCGCACGACGCTTTGCAAAAAGACGTCGGGCGGACAGTCGTTGGTGAGGTTGCACCTTCCCTTTCCCGTGATATACATCTTCTTGCCGAGCTTCTCGTTCTTTTCGAGCAGGACGACGTCATGCCCCTTTCTTGCGGCGGCATACGCCGCTACGAGCCCGCTCGCTCCGCCGCCCACGACTGCGACCTTCATCTTCGCTCCTCTGACAAAACGAGGATCGTTTCCGCCCCCGTTTTCCGGCATCCGCCTGTCACACGGGATACACTCCCGTCTTTGCCATATCCGCGTCTACGCCTTCGCGCGCCGCCTTTCTCCATTTGAAGAAGTTCTCCGCCACTTCGGGGAACGACGCATACGACAGCACGTCCTCCTCCTGCGTATAGTATCCCTTCGAGACGACTTCCGCTTTGAGTTTTTCGTACTCGGGTTCGAGGTCGTCCGCGGGGCGGTAGGAAATCCGCTTCTCCCCTTTCAGAACCTTTTCGGCGACTTCCTCATTGACGGGCATGGGCAGCTGACCGTACTTTCCCGCAAAGAGATCGCGGGTCTCTTTGGTCACCATCTTATATCGCTCGCCCATGACGACGTTCATCACCGCCTGCGTGCCGACGATCTGCGAACTCGGCGTGACGAGGGGGGGATAACCGCAATCCCGCCGCACGTTGGGCACTTCCGCGAGCACTTCCTGCAATTTGTCCTCCTTTCCCGCCTTTTTGAGCTGGTTCATGAGGTTGGAGAGCATGCCGCCCGGCACCTGATAGATGAGCGTGTTCACGTC
Organism: uncultured Clostridia bacterium; assembly: GCA_947630245.1. Classification (GTDB taxonomy): domain Bacteria; phylum Bacillota; class Clostridia; order Christensenellales; family Borkfalkiaceae; genus Gallimonas. The sequence goes on from CANRGR010000027.1 coordinate 10,615, forward strand.
CACCTGCCGCACCTTGGGGTTGAGCGAGCCCTCTTTTTCGAGCTCCTGCGCCACTTTTTTGAAATGATCGGCGATGGGAATGAGTTTTTCAAGGTCGATCCCCGTGTCGTACTCCGTTCCTTTGAGAGTGGCGACGAGCGGCTCGGTCGCGGGCTGCGACGTGCCGTTGCCGAGAGGCGAGAGCGCGGTATCGACGATATCCACGCCCGCCTTGATCGCCATGAGATTGACCATATCCCCCGTTCCCGTCGTGTTGTGGGTGTGGAGATGGATCTTTGTCTCGGGGCGGAGCGCCTTTTTGAGCGCGGTGACGAGTTCGTACGCGTCAAAGGGCAGAAGAAGGTTCGCCATATCTTTGATGCAGATATTGTCGGCGCCCATGTTCTCGTATGTCTTGGCAAGGTTCACAAAATATTCGAGATTATAGACGGGACCCGACGTGTAGGAAATGGCCGCCTCCGCAATCCCGCCGCAGCTTTCGCCGTACTTTTTCATCGCCTTCATCGAGGCTTCGATGTTGCGGGGATCGTTCAAAGCGTCGAATACGCGGATGACGCGCACGCCGTTTTCAAAGGATTTTTCGACGACTTTTTCGACGAGATCGTCCGCATAGTTGCGGTAGCCCAAGAGGTTCTGCCCTCTGAGGAGCATCTGGATGGGCGTCTTTTTGAGATATTTCCGAAGGGTGCGGAGACGCTCCCACGGATCCTCGTTGAGATACCGCATGCAGGAGTCGAACGTCGCGCCGCCCCAACCTTCGAGGGAATAATAGCCGATCTCGTCGAGTTGGGAAAGGACGGGGATCATCTGCTCCGTCCGCATTCTCGTCGCGGCGTGCGATTGATGCGCGTCGCGCAGAATGGTGTCCATGATCATTACTTTTTTAGCCATATTTTTTACCTTTTTTTGTACCGATATTTTCAGGTGCGCAAATCCGCACGATTACATTTCTTGTTCCCTTTTTCAGAGGAATTTGTCGTTCCGAATCTGTCATTCCGAACGCACTGTCATTCCGAGCGAACAATCATGTCATTCCAAGCGCAGTCGAGGAGTATCCGCTTTTCTGTCATTCCGAGCGCAGCCGAGGAATCCCCACCTTTCTGTCATTCCGAGCGCAGCCGAGGAATCCCCACCTTTCTGTCATTCCGAGCGCAGCCGAGGAATCTCTACCTTTCTCTCATTCCGACCCCCGAAGGGGGGAGTGAATCCCCTTATCCAAAGCGGACTGCGTTTCAAGGGATACACTCGCTCCGCGCTACGCGCTCCGCTCGGTATGACAGTGGGCGCGGACTGCGTATCGGGGGGCTCGCTCCGCGCTCCACTCGGTATGACAATAAGACAAAAATCTCTTCCCGCGAGCAAAATCGCATTTTGCGCTGCGGGACTCAATTTGCGCGACACTTCGCGCTTGTTGTCCGATGAAACGAACAAGAGGACAAGCAGGTTAAGGCGTAAGAGCACATTTCCTCACGGAAATTCTTTACGAAGCGTAGCGGCGCGCCGCTTGCGGCAAGCCGCAAGCGAGCAAAGAATTTCGTGATTTTTCGTGAATATTTTTACCCAAAGCATGCCAAAAGCACGCCCGCGGCGAGGGCCGAACCGATCACACCCGCCACGTTGGGTCCCATTGCGTGCATCAAAAGGTGATTCTGCGGGTCGGTCTCCCGTCCCACATCCTCCGAGATGCGCGCCGCCATCGGGACTGCCGAGACGCCGGCGGAGCCGATGAGCGGATTGATCTTTCCCTTCGTGAGTTTGCACATGAGTTTTGCGACGAGCAGCCCGCCGATCGTCCCGAGATAGAAGGCAATGATCCCGATCGCGAGAATACCGAGCGTCTGCGTGGAGAGGAAGATCTCCCCCTTCGCCTTGCATCCGACGGAGATTCCGAGGAAGATCGTCACCGTATTGATGAGACCGTTCTGCGCCTGCGAAGAGAGGCGTTCCACCACGCCCGATTCGCGGAAGAGATTGCCGAGCATGAGCATGCCGAGGAGCGGGATTGCGTCGGGCAGCAGCAGTCCGACGACGAGGGTGACCGCAAGCGGGAAGATGATCTTCTCGATTTTGGAGACCTGACGGAGGGGCTTCATGCGGATTGCGCGCTCCTTTTTCGTCGTCAAGAGCCGCATGACCGGCTTCTGTATCGCGGGGATGAGCGCCATATAGGAATATGCGGCAATCGCGATCGTCGGTACGAGATTCTCGGCGAGCATTTTCGAAACATAGATCGCCGTCGGACCGTCCGCGCCGCCGATGATGGCAATCGCCGCCGCCTCCGCACCCGTAAATCCGAGCAGAACCGCGCCGAAGAGCGCGATAAAGATCCCGAGTTGCGCGCCCGCGCCGATGAGCATGCTCTTGGGGTTGGCGATGAGCGGACCGAAATCCGTCATTGCGCCGATCCCGAGGAAGATGAGCGGCGGATAGATGACCTTATCCACGCCGTAATAGAGATACCATAAGAGTCCGCGGTTGATAATATCATCATACGCGCTACTCATGATCAACGAACTTTCCGTAAAAACCGTCGTTCCGCCCGAGATCGGACCCGACACATATCCTTGCAAAGAATATAGCGCAAATTGTCCTGCTGACATTTGCGAGATAACATTGTTCTGTAAGGCAACAAAATCCGCAAAATAGTTTACGGTATCGCCGACCAAATAACCCGAGCGAATATAAATTGTTTCCCCCAAGCTGTTGGCATAAACGCCGGCATATTCATTTTTCCCATCCGCCGAAACGCCGAGAGCAAGGTTCAAATCGGGAGATTGCTCTCCCCACAAAATCTTCTCCGCGCCGGGGATATTGATGAGGAACATTCCGAATGCGATGGGAAGGAGCAGCATGGGTTCATACTTTTTCACAATGGCAAGAAAGAAGAGGACGAAGGAGATCGCGAGCATGACATAATTCTGCCACGTCCCCTGCGAGAGCCCCATCGACTCCCAAAGATCGGAAAAGATCTTCCCGATGTCGAGTGCAAGTAAATTCCGCATAGTTCTCCCCGTTTATCCGATGACCGCGAGCACGGTATCCGATTCGACGTTTGCGCCCTTCTTGACGCTGTACGAGACGACGCCGTCGCAGGGAGCCGTGATGTCGTTGTCCATTTTCATCGCTTCGAGCACGAGGATGGGCTGATCCTTCTTGACCCGCGTTCCATCCGAGAGCAGAATATTCTTGATGAGCCCGGGGAACGGGGAGAGCACCTTTACGCCCTTTGCGGGATTGGACGGAGCGACGGGCGAAGGCGCGGAGACGGGCGAAGGCGCGGAGACGGGCGTCTGCTCCGAAGCGCCGACCTCCTCCACTCCCACTTCATATCTCTTTCCTTCTACGGTGATGATAAAATTGCGCATAACTTACTCCTTGATCTTTTTACAATTTTTTGATTCTACGGACGACGAAGCCGCACTTCGACTCCGGATCCGCACAGTAGGCGGCGACCGCCGCGGTGATGACCGCCACGAGTTCGGGGGAGAGCTCTTCCCCGCCCGCGGGCGCGGCGGAGACCGTCTCGCTCGCGACCGTCCCGCCAGAAACCTTTTTCGGCTTGCGCGGACGGGCGTTGACCTTCTTCATGATAAGACCCAATCCCGTGAAGAAGAGAATGAGGAGGGCGATGCCCGCAAAGACGAAGAGGAACCCAAACACGGCATAGAACGCGCCCTCGCCCACATCGAATTTCGGCCAATTTTCAAACAATCCCAAAAGCGCCATTTTTTACCTCAGAAGCATCTGCAACGATGCGATCAGATACTGTTTCAAAAACTGCGGCTCGAAGATGTTGTCGAGATACCCCCCTCTCGCCGCGTTCACGGGATCGGAATACTGCTCTTCATAGAGTGCGAGCAGCTCGTCTTTGGATTTTCCCGTCTCGTTCGCATACACAATTTCCGCGCCCGCGCGGCTTTCGAACAGCGCGACTTCGGACGTCGCTAAGGCATAGGTATAGTCGAAGCCGACCGACTTCGCCGCAAACAGCGAGTAGCCGAGCCCGACCGCCTTGCCCGTGACGACGGCGATCTTCCCCGCCTCCATCGCGTCAAGGGCGTCGAGATATTCCGCAATCTCCCCGAGCACCGGGCTGTCGTTGACGGAAAGCGCGGGCTCGATTCCCTCGCAATCCACAAAGGTGACGAACGGCAGACCGAAGCGGCAGGCAAACTCCGCAAAGCGGCGGATCTTGCGCGCGCTGCGGGCGTTGAGGCGGACCCGGTCAAAGACCGCCGCCGCCACGGCGATTCCGCCCACCCTGCCGAGGATCGTCCTGATCTCGGGCGCGCAGTTTGCGCCGAGTTCCACGCCGTCCTCGATGAGCGCGGAAAGCGCCTCCGCGTCCGCCTTTTCATTCAGCGCGGGCAGACGCTCGTTGAGTTCCGCGTCCCCCAAAGGGATCCCGAACAGTTCGGTAAACTGTTTGAGATAGGAGGCGACTTCTTCGAGATCCTTCGCCTCAATGGCGGGCAATCCCGCATTTTTGAGCGCGGCATAGCCGCCGACTTCCTCTTTTTTGAGATTCTTCCCCGCTTTGGCGGAGAGAACGAGCGGGCTGGCGGTTGAGAGCGCGCCCTCTTTGAGGAAAAAGACGACGTCCGCAAGCGCCGCGATCTCCGCCGCCGCCCCGTAGACTTCTCCGCCCACGACCGCATATTGCGGCGCGACGCCTTTGAGACGGCTCGCCTTTGCAAAGAGCGCGGAGATGCCTTCGAGCACGTCCACCCCTTCGCCGAGCTTCACCCCGCGGCTGCGGAGCAGCCAGACGACGGGCGTTTCATTTTTTTCGGCGGCGTCGAGAACTCTTTCGATCTTCCCGCAGTTCGCCTTTGTGATTCCGCCGAAGCGGCGGTCGAAGTTCTGCGCGACGAGATAGAAGGGATAGCCCGCCACGGTGAAGAACCCCGTGACGACCCCTTCGCCGCCGTCCCCGTCGAAAAACCGCCCTTCGGAAAAGCTGAACGACGAGAGCTCGACAAAACTTCCCTCATCCGCAAGCGCCTTGATCGCCTCCGGAATGTCCCCTCTCTGCCGTTCGAGCGCGGCCTTCCGCTCTTGTAGCTGTTTGATCCGATCCATTGTCAACCTCACTGCTTCGAGAAAAAACTCCAATTTCTACCGAATATCATTTTACTCAAAATTCCCCGTTTGTCAAGGGTGTAATAAGATTTTTTCCCGCCGCTCAATAGAATAGACGCCCTTCCCGCAAACCCGCAAAAAAGCCTCCGCAAAGACAAAAGAAAACCGCGCAAAGGCGCGGCTCATTCCTTTTTCTTTTCGTCTTTTGGTTTCCCGCGGTCCACTCCCTTCCGCACGATCGCCCCGTCGGGTCCCACCACTTCGATGGTAAACTCCTCCTTCTCCCGCTTTTCCTCGACGCGCGTCTCGCGGCGGAGCTTTTTGAGAATCCAATCCTGAATCGCGTCCGACTTCTTGTACAGGAAAATAAACAATACGACGATGGCGATCCCGAGAATCACCCAGATGAGAATCCCCCACCAGGTGTCGAAGGGAATGAGGGAGACGGAATAGCTCGTCGTGAAGATCGCCAGCACGCGGGAGATGAGAATGACGACGAGAAAGAACACGAGAGACATGCTCGAAAGCCCCGCGACGAAGCAGAGCACGTCGTCGGGAAAGACGGGCAAAAGGAACATCGCGGAGAGCAGAAGTTTATCCTTCCCCTTCACCTTCTTCAACCATTTGTCGAGGGTCTCCTTCCCGATGAGCCAGGCGACGACGCGCGAGCCCGCATACCTTCCGACGAGGAAGGCGCACAGCGAGCCGAGGACGATTCCGATCAGGCTGTAAAGGCTGCCTTTGAGGGGACCGAAGAGCGCGGCGCCCGCGACGACGGTCACGGTGCTCGGAATGGGCAAAATGACGACCTGCAAGAATTGCAGAACGATAAAGACGATGCTCATCCACACGCCCGCGCGTTCGAGATACTCTTTGAGCCGTTCCTCATCGCGCGCGATCTCGAAAAATCCCGTGCGGAGCATGACATAGAGCACGACGAACGCCAGCACGAAGAGGAAGTAGGCGATGACGCAGGATTTATAGAAGAGTTCCTTCCCGAGAATGCGGGTCACGGCGTCGAGGACGAATACGGCGGCGTTGAGGACGCTCCCGCCGATGATGGCGAGGAGAAACGCCCAATCCGGCCAATCGCCGCGCAGAAGCAAGAGACACAGCGTCAAAAAGACCTGCGTCAGAATTGCCGCAAGCGCGATGAGCGCAATATGGACGATGATTTTCCCCGTCTTGGTCATCGGTTTTCTCTGTCCCCCGATAGATATTATATACGGAACGGGCGGAATTTATCAAAGACCCGCTTTGATCGCCTCGATCGCCGCGCGCGCAAGCTCGTCGCAACGGTTGTTGAGTTCGTTGTCCGCGTGTCCCTTCACCTTGTGAAAGACGACTTCATGGCTCCTCGTCAGTCCGAGGAGCGTTCTCCAAAGATCGTCGTTGAGGACGGGTTTGCGGTCGGCTTTGCGCCAGCCCGACTTCTCCCAGCCGTACACCCAGCCTTCGAGAAAGCCGTTGACGGTATAGGCGGAGTCGCTGTACACGTCCACATGGCAGGGGTATTTGAGCCGTTTGAGTCCCTCGATCACGGCGGTGAGCTCCATGCGGTTGTTGGTCGTCTCGGGCTCTCCGCCCGAAAGTTCGCGCCGCAGTTCCCCATAGAGGAGGATCGCGCCCCAGCCGCCCGCCCCGGGATTCCCGGAGCACGCGCCGTCGGTATAGAGGGTGACGTGTTTGAGTTCGCTCATACGGTTTTCGGATTTCTCCCTTCTTTTTTCGTTTTCGGACCGAAAATTTCTTGACGAACGGTCGGGATTGGTATATAATGATACCGTTCCTTAGGGGAGTAGTTCAATGGTAGAGCAACGGTCTCCAAAACCGTCTGTTGCGTGTTCGAGTCGCGTCTCCCCTGCCAAAACAGTTCGCTTGTTTGCGAACTGTTTTTGTTTTATTTTCCGGTTTCTTCCGCAAAGGAGAGCTTCGCCGATTCGATCCCGAACGGGACAATGCGGTATTCGGGCGTGAAATGTTCGCATTTTCCATCCTTCCATGCGCCCCGCATGGTGAAATGGAAGGGTCCGATCGCCTCCTCCCCGCCCTTCCAATGGAAGGGTCCGAACAGATTGCGCAGAGTGGACGAGAGGACGACGGTAAGCCCCGTCTCCCCCTCTTCGGTCGGAAAGACGATCTCCCCGCCCTCGAAACAGAACCCGACGTACTTCCCGTCGGCATACAGCTCCGCCGCCGCAAAGTTTCCCGTGAGGACGAGGCGGGCAAGTCCCTTTTCGGTACGGACGCGCGCGCCGAACTTCACTTCGCCCGCAAAATAGGGATAGCCCTGCGCCTCGATGTGCGCCGCGGACGGGTTCACGGGCGGGCAGAGATCGCGGTCGCCGTCCACCGAAAATTCTCCGCGCAGGTAGACATTCTCCAATTCGGTGTCATAGGCAAGGCAGTTGCGCATGCTCTCGGTCGCCTCGGGCGAGAAGAGCGCATAGAACACCTGCGGCTGTTCGTAAAAATCGAGCGAGCAGACATACTCGTTTCGTCCCTCCCTGACCGCCGCCGCAAGATCCGCCTCTTCGAAGAACACGTCGAACCCGCTTTCTTCGAAGAAGAGCGGCATGCCGTTGAGGAGCGAGGAAGTATATTTCCCCTTCTCCCGCCGCAGGTACAGCTTTTTCGGCTTGCTTTTCACGTGAAAGCCGAAGCTCAGGAACAGTTTTCCGCGATACTCTTCACGCAGCAGGCGGTCGAACGCCTCCGCAAGCGGCTCCTCCGTTCCGTAATGCACGCCGTCATAGCTCACGCGCACGGCGTCGAGGGTGAGATTGTTGTCGTCCGCGGAGAGGAACGAGAGCGGGATCTCCGTCTCCCGTCCGAACTGCGGCGCCCTCTCCCCTTCGCCGAGGACGAAGAGCGCGCCCTCGCCCGCGTTCAGCGTCACATGCCCGCCGCACTCCGTCAGGCGCATCGCCATCAGATCGGCGCGCGCAAATTCCGGCGGCAGGAAGAGCGCCGTCTTTTTGTCGGAGAGATTGACGGCATAGAGGAACGGGATCCCATCGAAATTCCGATAGGTATATTCCACGCTCCCGTCCGAGGCGAGCCGGATTCCGCCGCCCTCTGCGATCTGCCCGAAGGAGACATTCGAGCGCAGGAACGACCAGTCGTCGCGCACGCCGTCGGTGAATCCGGGAATGCCCGCCGCCAATATCGCTCCCCCCGCCGCCGCGTATTCTTCGAGGACGCGCTTTGTCGGCGCGGAGAGATTCTCGCAGTCGGGCACGATCACATAGCGGTAACTCCGCGCGCCGATCGCAAGTTCCTTGCCCCGCACCGATCCGTGCCGTTCGAGAATGCGCTCATCGGCGAAATCGTAGAGAATGCAGTTTCTGTTCAGCGTATCCATGAGCTCGCCGAGCTTGCGGTCGGTCTCCATCGCCCCCGATTCGTCGAGATGATCGTAATGAAGATAGACGCTCGACATCGGATTGATCACCACGCAGTTGACCTGCGATTCCGATTCCGCGAGCAGAAATCCGAGGCGGGTGAAATAGGTGTTGAACGCGCCGAGCTCCTTCCACCAGGTGCAGTGACGGCTGAAACACGGCGGATGATCGGTCTTTCCCTGACCCGCGAGGCTGTACGCAAAGAGATGATGGCACATCAGATTGACGCCGTGGACGTACTGCTTCTCCGCGGCGGCTTTGAGTTTGGCGGGCGTCGCGGCGTATCCGCTCGCGCCGAACGTCTCGGTGAGGATCTGCCGCTTCCCAAGCTGTCCCGCCGCCGAGCCCGCTTGCCGCGCCGAGAGCCTTGCGGGACCGTACAGGGTGAGATTGTCGATCCCGGGAATGTGTTCGTATTCATAGGAGGACGCCACGCCCGCGCTGCCCCACATCTGGGTGTAGAGATAGTTCTCCTCGATGCTGTGCCCCGTGAGCATGCACCCGTGCGCCTCGCACCACTCGAAAAGACGGCGGTAATAGTTCTCCACATACAGCTCGTGCATGAGCGAATAGTACCGCACGCGGAAGGGATAATGCTCCTCCCCGTCGAAGAAGAGAGAGATGATGCCGTCTTTGAGTTCCCCGCCGAAGCGCTTTTTCCACGCCTCCTCCGCCACGGGGGAATAGGGCGTGCGCGTGCGGAAGAACTGCGGTTCGTCCGTGAAAAATCCGACGAGCTCCTTCCCGAAGCGATCCTTGAAGCGGCGATAGTATTCCTCGTGCGTGCAGGCGAGAAACTGCTCCACCACGGCGGGGTCGAGAATGTCGGTATTCGACGGAGACTCCCGCCTCATAACATTATAATAATGTACTCCGTTTTCGGGCGACAGGGCACGCGAAAACCGCGTCCCCTCCCTGAAAAAGACGGCATACGCTTCGGGGTCGAAATTCCCCTCTTTTAATTCAAGATATTGCGCATAATTCCCCTTTTTGAGGAGCTTTCCGCCCGCGAATCCGCTCGGCCAGCCGTTTTCGTCGTAGATCCAGGCGTTCATGCCGCGCTGTTTTGCGGCGTCGAGACAGGACTCGATGAGCGAGAACCATTCTTCGGACAGATATTCCGTTTTCAGCCCGGTGCGGGCGTGCATAATAAAGCCGCCGCAGCCGATCGACTGCATCTCGCCGATCTGTTTGAGAAGCTCTTCGCGATCGAGGAGATTGTTCCAGCTCCAAAAGGGAATCGGCGCATAGCCGTGCAGATCTTCCCGTTTGAGACGTTCAAAAAATTCCGTCATGCAGACCTCTTATGTTTCAAAAATTTTACGGAATAAATTGTATCATATCTCCAACCGCTTGTCAAGGGAAAAGCACGGGAGCGCCGCCGCAAATGCGCGTCAGAAACTCGCCGAAAGCACGGCGCGGATTTCCTCTTCGCTCAGGACTTTATAGCCGCCGTCCATGATGAGCGTGCTCTTCACCATGCCGTCGAGCATCTCCCTCGTCGCGCCGAGCTCGGTGAGATTCATCACGAGCCCGAGCTTTTTCATCCACGCCTCCATTCTCTCCAACCCCTCGCGGGCGACTGCGAGCTCCGTCTTTCCCGCGGGATCCACGCCCCACACGTTGACCGCATAGCGCGCGAATTTCGCCGTGCCAAAGGGCAGAATATACCTATAATAGGGCATTGTGACGGCGGAAAGCGTCATGCCGTGGGTCGCGTCGGTATGGGCTCCCACCGACTGCCCGAGCATGTGCACCATCCAATCGGTCGTCTTGCCCTTTGCGATCAGCGTATTGAGCGCCCAGGTCGCCGTCCACATGATGTTGCTCCGCGCCTCGTAGTCGAGCGGATTCTCCGCGGCGATGTCCGCGCTGTGGATCAAAGAGCGCAGAAGTCCCTCGGAAATGTAGTCGCTCGTGTTGTCGTCCGTCCCCGAAAAATACTGCTCCAAAATGTGGGACATGATATCGTAAATCCCCGAGATCATCTGATTTCTCGGGAGCGTAAAGGTAAATTCGGGATTGAGGACGGAGAATTTCGGGAACACATTCTCCCCGAATACATGTCCGATTTTGAGTTTCTGCTCCCGGTTGGTGATGACGGAGCCGCCGTTCATCTCGCTCCCCGTGCCGACCATCGTCAAAACGCATCCGACGGGCACGATCTCGCAGTCCGGCTCCTCGAAGCGGATGAAATACTTCTCCCAGATGTCCTCCCCGCAGTGGACGGAGACGGAGACCGCCTTCGCATAGTCGCACACCGAGCCGCCGCCGACCGCCAGAATGAGATCGGCGTCCGCCGCTCTCGCCCGCTCGACGCCCTCCTTCACCTTCTCGATCGTTGGATTCGGCATGACGCCGCCGTCCTCGAAAATCCGTTTCCCGTTTTTCTTCAAAGCGGCGACAACTTTGTCGTAAATTCCGTTCCTCTTGATCGACCCGCCGCCGTAGACGAGCAGAACGTTCTTCCCGTACTTGGGAAGTTCCTCATAAAGACCGCTGAGGGCGTCCCGTCCGAAGTAAATTTTTGTGGGATTGCAGTAAGTGAAATTGCCGATCATGATGTGTTCTCCTTTTCGATTATCTTTGAGCCCCGCTCGGTGTCATTATATCTCACGGCGGGCGTTCTGTCAAATCCCCGAAC
>CANRGR010000028.1 GCA_947630245.1 uncultured Clostridia bacterium
ACCTCGGGCGCGGAGATCATCGTCGTCCCCGAGATCGCCTACGACATGGACGACATCGTCATGCGGATCAACCGCTCGCGCGCGAACGGCAAGCATTCGAACATCATTGTCGTGGCGGAAGGGGCGTGCGGCGCGGACGAATTTGCCAAGAAGTTGCAGGAAGTCACCACATACAGCGTCCGTGCGACTACCATCGGGCACATCCAGCGCGGCGGCTCGCCGTCGATGGCGGACAGAATGCTCGCGGCGCAGTTCGGCAACAAAGCCGTGCGGCTGTTGAAGGACGGAATCGGAAACCGCGTCGTCGGGATTCACAGGAACGAGATTATCGACATGGACATCATCGAAGCGGTCTCGATGAAGAAGAAGTTCAACTACGAACTCTACGAGACATTGCAGATGATTTCGATGTAACCGTTGCAAAAGAAGATCCATCCGCCGCGGATGGGTCTTTTTTCGGGAAAAGTTTTTCAATCTTCGGAAAAAGTTTCGGGGACCCTATTGAAATTTGGTCGGAAATGTATTATAATAAGAGAGGAAAAATCCATAAGACAGCGTCTTTTGGTGCGCAAGCGGGACGAAAAGCCGGGAGCCCGTTCGGCGCAAGGGGGGAGAAATGATTCTAACTGTCTGTATGAGCCCGAGTGTGGATGTCACCATTGAGCTGGATTCCCTGAATGTGGGGAAGGTGAACGTCGTCAGAAACAAGACGCTTTCCTTCACGGGAAAGGCGATCAATGTGGCGATCGGCGTACGGCGGCTCGGTGCGGAGGCGCGCGCGACGGGGTTCATGTACAACGAGAACGGCGCGATGTTCGAAGGCGCGCTCGACAGGGAGGGCGTTCCCTTCTCCTTTGTCTGGAACAGCGGGCGGGTGCGCGAGAACTATAAGTGCATCGACAAGAAATCCATGCTCACCGAGATCAACGACGTCGGCGGACAGGTCGCGAGCGAAAAGCTCATCGAACTTCTGCAAATGATCCGCGGGCTCTCCGCGCATTCGGACGTCACGGTCATCTCGGGCGGATTGCCCCGCGGCGTGGAAGCGGGATATTACCGCGAACTCTTCCGCGCGGTCGATCCCCGCTCGCTCAAAATCGTCGATACGGAGGGCGCCAAACTTTTTGCCGCGCTCGAAGCGGAAGTGGATCTCGTCAAGCCGAATCTCGAAGAACTCGAAGAGACGCTCGGCAGAGAGTTCCGCGACACCGATGACATGCTCGCCGGCTGCCGCGAACTGCTGGACCGCGGCGCGAAGAACGTCTTGCTCTCGCTCGGCAAGGACGGCGCGGTGATCACGAACGGCACGAAGAACTTCTATTGCAAGTCCATCAACGTCGCCGTGAATTCCACGGTCGGCGCGGGGGACGGCATGGTCGCCGCCGCGGCGGTCATGATGCAGAGCGGAGCGGATCTTCCCGAGATCCTGCGCGCGGGCGTCGCCGCCGGCACGGCAACGGTCACAACCTTCGGAACGATCTCCTTCACGAAGGATAAATACGAGGAAATTTACCACAATCTCAGCGTCACGGAGTTTTGATTCAAGAAAAAAATTTTCCGAAAACTGCGCCTTAGCGCTTCGGAAGTTTCGTAATCCGTTTCTCCGTGAGAGAGCGTTTCCGTGTAACTTTTTGCGCCCGCTGTTTCACGCGGCAAAGAGCGCGAAATTCGGCATATACCACAAGATATAGTGGTCACTAAAAAAATTTTTCCAAAATCTTGTGCCAAACGCTTGACAAGCGAACCGCATTGTAGTAGAATAAAAACGTTCCCTTTCGGGGACGTTTTTCTGTCATTACAGGAATTACCAAAGATTTCGAAGGAGCGGGAGAAATGAAAATTATCAAACGGAACGGTGCGGAAGTCGCATTCGACATGGAGAAAATCCTGAACGCGGTGCGCAAGGCGAACAACGAGGTCAGCGAGGACAACCGTCTCAGCGAAGAGCAGATCAAGCTCATCGGGCGGAAGGTTGCGGGTCTTTCGAACGATCTCAACCGCGCCGTCAGCGTCGAGGAAGTGCAGGACTTCGTCGAAAACCAGATCATGGACCAGAAGGCGTTCGCAGTTGCGCGGAAGTACATCACTTACCGCTATACCCGCGCGCTTATCCGCAAGTCGAACACGACGGACGCGCAAATTCTGACCCTGATCGAATGCAACAACGAGGAAGTCAAGCAGGAGAATTCCAACAAGAATCCGACGGTGAATTCCGTCCAGCGCGACTATATGGCGGGCGAAGTGTCGAAGGACATCACGCGCCGCATTCTTCTTCCGCCCGACATCGTGGAGGCGCACGACGAAGGTCTCATCCACTTCCACGACGCGGACTATTTTGCCCAGCACATGCACAACTGCGATCTTGTCAATCTCGAAGACATGTTGCAGAACGGTACGGTCATTTCGGGCACGTTCATCGAGACGCCCCACTCCTTCTCGACGGCGTGCAACATCGCAACGCAGATCATCGCGCAGGTTGCCTCCAACCAATACGGCGGGCAGTCCATCTCGCTCACCCATCTCGCGCCCTTTGTGGACATCAGCCGCCGCAAGATCCGCGCGGAAGTCGCCGAAGAGCTTGCCGACGTGGGCGTGATGGAGGACACGGTCAACCGCATCGCGGAAAAGCGCCTCAAAGACGAGATCAAGAAGGGGATCCAGACCATCCAATATCAGGTCGTCACCCTGCTCACGACGAACGGACAGGCTCCCTTTGTCACGGTATTCATGTATCTCGGGGAAGCGCGCAACGAGAGAGAGCGCGCCGACCTTGCGATGATCATCGAAGAGACGCTCAACCAGCGCATTCAAGGCGTGAAGAATGAGTCGGGCGTGTGGGTCACTCCCGCGTTCCCCAAGCTCATCTATGTGCTCGAAGAGGACAACGTCCGCGAGGGGACGAAATATTGGTATCTCACCGAGCTTGCGGCAAAGTGCACCGCAAAGCGTATGGTTCCGGACTATATCTCCGAGAAGAAGATGCTCGAATACAAGGTCGACAAAAACGGGGAAGGGCACTGCTATACCTGTATGGGCTGCCGCAGTTTCCTCACGCCGTACGTCGACGAAAACGGAAAGCCGAAGTACTACGGAAGATTTAATCAAGGCGTCGTGACGATCAATCTTGTGGACGTCGCGCTCTCTTCGGAGCGGGACGAAAAGAAATTCTGGGAGATCTTCGACGAGCGTCTCGAACTCTGCCATCGCGCGCTGATGGAGCGTCACAACCGTCTGAAAGGGACGCTTTCGGACGCCGCGCCCATTCTCTGGCAGTACGGCGCGCTCGCGCGGCTCAAAAAAGGGGAGAAGATCGACAAGCTCCTCTACGGCGGATATTCCACCATCTCGCTCGGCTATGCGGGACTGTACGAATGCACGAAATACATGACGGGCAAATCGCATACCGACAAGGACGCCAAGCCCTTCGCGCTCGCGGTCATGCAGCACATGAACGACAAGTGCAAGGAGTGGAAGAAGATGCACAACATCGACTTCTCCCTCTACGGCACGCCGCTTGAAAGCACGACATACAAATTCGCAAAGGCGTTGCAGAAGCGGTTCGGAATCATCGAGGGCGTCACGGACAAGAATTACATCACGAACAGCTATCATGTCCACGTCACCGAGGAGATCGACGCCTTCACGAAGCTCAAATTCGAGAGCGAATTTCAACAGCTTTCGCCGGGCGGCGCGATCTCGTATGTGGAAGTGCCCAACATGCAGGACAATATTCCCGCCGTACTCTCGGTGATGCAGTACATCTACGACAACATCATGTACGCCGAACTCAACACCAAGAGCGATTATTGTCAGGTCTGCGGCTACGACGGCGAGATCGCGATCGTGGAAGAGGACGGAAAACTGCTCTGGGAATGCCCGTATTGCCACAACCGCGACCAATCCAAGATGAACGTCGCCCGCCGCACTTGCGGATATATCGGCACGCAGTATTGGAATCAGGGCAGAACGCAGGAGATCAAGGATCGCGTGCTACACCTTTGAGGAGTTCACGAAATTCTTTGCATCTTCACGAAATTCTTTGCTCCCTCCCCCCTTGCCCACCCCTTTGGGTGGAGCATTGCATTCTGCCAACGGTTGATAACCGTTGGCGCAATGCGACATGAGTGAGCGCATTTTCAGCGCGAACGATGACCGCGTACGGGTTTCTACCCGTACAAGAGGGTGGCACGCGCAAAGCGCGTGACGGAAGGGGTGTCGGTCGTAAAGAATTTCCGTGAGGGGTTAAGCGATTTGATTTCATGAAACCCGTTCGCCCGCTCACAATCTGCCTTGTGCAGACACGAAGCCGCAGGTATGCGGCAACTTGTGGGCGCTACCGCAGGGGAACCCTGCTCCGCGCAAGAGTGCACGAACCCCCCCTTGCCCACCCCTCTGGGGTGGGTGTCCCCGAAGGGGACGGAAGGGGTTTCGGTCGTAAAGAATTTCCGCGAGAAAAAGCGCTCCTGCGCCTGAACCGACTCATCCTATGAACTATGCAGAAATCAAAAATTGTGATATCGCAAACGGAGAGGGAGTACGCGTCTCCCTCTTTGTTTCGGGTTGCAGACGGCATTGCAAGGGTTGTTTCAACGCGGTCGCGTGGGACTTTGCCTACGGCAAGTCCTTCGACGAAGCTGTACGGGAGCACATTCTCGAACTTCTGAAACCCGACTATATCGCGGGGCTCACGCTTCTCGGCGGCGATCCCTTCGAGCCGGAAAACCAGCGCGCGCTCCTGCCCTTTGTCAAGCAGGTAAAACAAACCTATCCCCAAAAGAACATCTGGTGCTTCACGGGCTATACCTATTCCGATGGGGGAATCGCCGAGCCGGAAGTGCAGACGGAAGTCACGCGGGAACTGCTCGCCCATATCGACATTCTCGTGGATGGGCGGTTTATGGAGGAGCGCAAAGATATCCGTTTGAAGTTCCGCGGGTCGTCAAACCAACGGATTATTGACGTCAAACAAAGTTTTTCGAGCGGTAGCATAGTATTATATCTGACATAGTACTCCGATTTTTCGGGCAGAACGCGCGGCGCATGCCGCGTTTTTGTTGACGAACGGGGAGAAAATGATTATAATGTTCCAAGAGGTGAAAACGCATGAATAAGATCCAACTCAGAAGATACGCAAAACTGCTTGCCCGCACGGGCGTCAACGTCAAAAAAGGACAGTGGGTCATGGTGGTAGCGGAGCTCGATCAGCCCGAATTTGTGGAGATGGTTGTCGAGGAACTCTACCGCGTGGGCGCGGGCAAAGTGACCGTGGAATGGTCCCATCAGCCGCTTCAAAAGACGCACTATAAGTATTGCTCCGAGGAGACCCTGAAAAAGATCGAGAAGTGGGAGATCGAGAAGCTCGAACTGCGCAAGAAAGAGCTCCCCGCGATGCTGTATCTCGAATCGGAGGATCCCGACGGGCTTGCGGGCGTCGATCAGGAGAAGTTTACATCCGTCCGCATGGCGCGGACGAAGAT
This sequence comes from uncultured Clostridia bacterium, assembly GCA_947630245.1. Classification (GTDB taxonomy): domain Bacteria; phylum Bacillota; class Clostridia; order Christensenellales; family Borkfalkiaceae; genus Gallimonas. The sequence continues at coordinate 5,478 of CANRGR010000028.1, forward strand.
CACAAAGCCGTACCGCGACGCAATGGAGAACAAGTACCAATGGTGCATCGCGGCGGTCCCGGGGAAGGCGTGGGCGAAGAAGGTCTTTCCCGATCTCATGGTAAATACGGCGCTCGAACGCCTCTGGGACGCAATTCTGACGGCGTCCCGTGCGGACGGCGCGGATCCCGTGCGCGAGTGGGCGCGCCATAACGACGAGCTCGCACAGCGTTGCGATTATCTCAACCGTCTCAAATTGGTTGCGCTCGAATACAAATCTTCGAACGGAACCGATCTCAAAGTCGGTCTCATCGAGGGCAGTTCCTTCAAGGGCGGCGGAGAGGAGACGATCGCGGGCGCGTATTTCAATCCGAACATTCCGTCCGAGGAGATCTTCATCTCTCCCAAAGCGGGGGAAGCGGAGGGGATTGTCTATTCCACGAAGCCGCTCTCCTATCAGGGGGAACTCATCGAAAACTTCTCGGTACGCTTCGAGGGCGGCAAGGTCGTCGAGGTCAAGGCGGAGAAGAACTGTCATTTGCTCGAAAAGATGATCTCGATGGACGAGGGCGCGAAGATGCTCGGCGAGTGCGCGCTCATCGCCTACGATTCTCCCATCAACAACTCCGGCTTGCTCTTCTACAACACCCTGTTCGACGAGAACGCGAGCTGCCATCTGGCGCTGGGACGGGGCTTCAACGAGTGCATCAACGGCTATGAGGAGATGACGCTCGAACAGATCAAGCAGAAGGGGATCAACGACAGCATGATCCACGTCGACTTCATGATCGGGAGCGAGGATCTCGACATCTACGGGATCACGAAGAACGGCGAGCGCGTGCAGATCTTCAAACACGGAAATTGGGCGAAATAAGTTCGCGAAAGAACCCGCAAGCGGGACTGAAACAGAGGGAAACAGAGGTATCTATCATGATTAAAATTGATATTTTTTCGGGATTTTTGGGCGCGGGAAAGACGACGCTCATCAAAAAGCTCATCAAAGAAGCGTATGCGGGCGAGAAGATCGTCCTCATTGAAAACGAATTCGGCGAAATCGGCGTGGACGGCGGATTCTTGCAGGACGCAGGAATCGAGATTACCGAGATGAACTCGGGCTGTATCTGCTGTTCGCTCGTGGGCGACTTCGCAAAGGCGCTCAAAGACGTGGCGGCGCGCTTTACGCCCGACCGCATCGTCATCGAGCCCTCCGGCGTGGGCAAACTGTCCGACGTCATCCGCGCCGTCCGCCGCGCAGACGTGGAAGGAGCGCAGCTGAACGCGTTCTGCACCGTTGTCGACGCAAAAAAATGCAAGCTCTATCTCAAAAATTTCGGCGAATTTTTCCTCGATCAGGTCGAGAACGCCGGCTGTATCCTGCTGTCTCACACGTCCGACCCCGTCAAGGTCTCCGAGGCGCTCTCTCTCATCAAAGAGCACACGCAGGCGACGGTCGTCACGACCGATTGGGACAAGCTGTCCGGCAAAGAGATTCTGAGCGCAATGGAGCGAAGAGATACGCTCGAAGCCGAGCTGGAACGCCTCGCGGCAGAGGAAGCGCATCACGACGACGATGATGACGACGATGACGATCACGGTTGCTGCCATCATCACCACGATGATGACGACGATGACGATCACGACGGTTGCCATCATCATCACCATCACGACGATGACGACGACGATGACGACCACGATGACGACCACGATGATGACCACGATGATGACCACGGTTGCTGCCATCATCACCACGACGATGATGACGATGACGATCACGATGACGATCACGACGACGACCACGACGGCTGCCATCATCACCACCATCATCACCACGCGGACGACATCTTTACGAGTTGGGGCGCGGAGACGGCGAAGAAATTTACGGAAGAGGAGCTTGAAGGCGCGTTGCGCGCGCTCGGGAGCGGGGAATACGGTCAGGTTCTGCGCGCCAAAGGGATTGTGGACGGCGGCGGACATTGGATCCATTTCGACTATGTTCCGGGCGAGGCGGACATCCGCGCGGGCGGCGCGACGGTCACGGGCAGACTGTGCGTGATCGGTTGCGGGCTCGACGAAGCGAAGCTCAAAGAGCTCTTTTTGGGATAAGACATGGCAAGGGAAGTTCCGGTTTATCTGTTTCTCGGGTTTCTGGAATCGGGAAAGACAAAATTCATTCAGGAGACGTTTGAAGATCCGAGGTTCGATTCGGGGGAGCGGACGCTCCTGCTCGTGACGGAAGAGGGGGAAGAGGAGTATGACTCTTCCCGTTTTGCCGTCAAAAAATTCGGGATCGAGACGGTCGGGGAGGAGGAGCTCACGACGGCGACCCTCGCGCGGCTGCAAGAGAAGTACGACGCGGACCGCGTTGTCGTCGAATGGAACGGCATGTGGCTGCTCGACAAGTTCTTCGAGGCGATGCCCGACGGCTGGGCGATCGCGCAGGTCATGACGTTCTTCGCCTCCGAGACCGTGCTGCCCTACAATAAGAATATGCGGCAGCTCGTCTTTGATAAGATCCAGTACGCCGACATGGTTGTTTTCAACCGCTTCGACGACGCGTTTTCAAAAGAGGAATTTCATAAAATCGTCCGCGGCGTGTCCCGCCGTCCGGGAATCGTGTACGAATACGTCGGCGGCAGGGCGGAATACGACGAGATCGAGGATCCGCTTCCCTTCGACATCAACGCGAAGATCGTCACGGTCGAGGACCGCGATTACGCCTTCTTCTACCGCGATCTCACGGAGGATATGCAAAAGTACGGGGGGAAGGTCGTGCGGTTCAAGGGAATGGTCGCGCTCGACAAAAAGATGAAGTTCGGGACGATCGTCGTCGGGCGGCACATCATGACCTGTTGCGAGGCGGACATTCAATTCAGCGGTCTCGTCGTGAAGCATGCGAGCAATCTGCCCTTCAAGACGCGCGATTGGGTGACGCTCACGGCGCGGATCGACATCGAATATCATAAGATCTACCGCGGGGAGGGACCCGTTCTGAAAGCGGTGTCGATCGACTTCTGCGATCCGCCCGAACAGCAACTCGCGACGTTTTATTGAGGAATCCATGCGAAAGAAACGCTTTTCACCATATTTTGTCATTCTGATCGGCTTCTTTGCCCTGATTCTGGTCGGATTTTGTCTGCTTTTGCTTCCGATCTCGACGACGGACGGCATCAAGCCGGAGGACGCCCTCTTTGTATCCGCCAGCGCGGTCTGCATCACGGGGCTGTCTCCCGTCACCCTGTCGGAGACTTTCACGGGCTTCGGACAGGCGGTGATCGCTCTCCTCGTGCAGGTAGGGGGGCTCGGATTTGTCACCATCGCCATGACGGCGATCGCGATCCTCGGCATGAAGCTCGGGATTTCCAACAAACTTCTGCTCGACGAGACGCTCGGCACGGGCGGACGGCTCGACTATCGCCGGTTCCTGTTCCGTGCGGTGCTCATCACGTTCATCTCGGAGACGATCGGGTTCATTCTCAATCTCATCGCGCTCAGAAACGACTTTTCGGGGGGCGAACTCGTCTGGGTCTCCCTCTTTCATTCGATCTCCGCGTTCAATAACGCGGGGCTCGATATTTTCGGTGGGAGCGGGATGACGCTCTATTCGTCGAACGTCTTACTGCTCATCAATACATCCCTCCTCACAATCGTGGGGGGCTTGGGATTCATCGTGTTCAACGACGTCTTTTGCGCACGCCGCTGGAAACGGTTTTCCGTTCACACCAAGATCGTGCTCGTGATGACGCCCATTCTGCTGCTCGCGGGGACGCTCGTCTTTTACTTCTCGGAGTGGGGGAAAATCGACTTTCTCAACGCGTTCTTCATGAGCGCGATGTCGCGGACTTGCGGCTTCTCGACGCAGGATCTCAGCGGTTGGAACAACGCGTCCCTCTGCTTCCTCAATCTGTTGATGTTCATCGGCGCGGGACCGGTGTCCACGGGCGGCGGAATCAAATGCACGACCTGTTTTGTCATCTTCGCCGCGCTCTTTGCCATGCTGCGCGGCAGACATACGATCGCCTTCCACCGCCATGTCCCGCACAGAGCGGTGATCTATGCGATGTTTGTGACGATCGTCGCGCTCATCTACGCCTTTGTCACGGGAACGATCCTCTGCGCCGCCGAGCCGGAGATTTCGATGGCGTTCCTGTTCACGGAGACCGTCTCCGCCCTCGCCAATGTGGGATTCTCGGCGGGCGTGACGCCGCTGCTTGGAGTTGCGGGCAAACTTGTGCTGACGGTTGCGATGTTCATGGGGAGAGTCGGCTTTATGACCGTGCTCCTCGTGTTCGGAAAAAAGAGAAAAGAAACGGGCGTCCGCTATATCGACGCCGACATCATTACGGGGTAAACTATGAAAAAAGATTTTGCGGTCATCGGGCTCGGCTCCTTCGGGTCGAGACTTTGCAGAGTGCTCTCCGAGCAAGGGGCGGACGTGATCGCCGTCGATATCAACGAAGAGCGCGTCAACGCCATCGCGAACGAAGTCACGCTCGCATACTGCCTCGACAGTACGCGGCGCAGCGCGCTGGAACAGATCCGCTTGCAGGACGTCGATCTCGTCATTGTGGCGATCGGCGATAAGCTCGAATCGGTGATTCTGACGATCATTCTGTTAAAAGAACTCGGCGTGAAGCGGATCATCGCGCGGGCGGGGGATGAGAGCGTCAAGCGGGTGCTCGTGCACCTCGGCGTCGAGGATGTGATCGACACGCGCGAACTCGCCGTCAACAACCTCAGCTACCGCCTGCTGAGCCACAGCGTCACGCAATATTTCGAAGTGACGGAAGAGCACAGCGTGGCGACCCTCCGCTACGAGGGGAAGGAACCCTCCGCAACGCTCATCGAAATGGATCTGCGCAACAAGTACAATCTGAACGTCCTGCTCATTCATCGCCAGAAGGAGGACATCGTTCCCAAGAGGGAGGACCGCTTCCAGCCGGGGGACTCGGTCGTGGTATTCGGCACCAAGAGCGCAATCAAGCGCATGGATAAAAAGATCCGTTAAGGACGGTTTTTGCGCCATTTTCGGAAGAAATCGGACGGGAAACATCGGATTTTTGGGATTAGCATAGTACTATGTCAGACATAATAGCGAATCTTCCGCCCTTTTTACACGAGATGTTGACCGCGCAGTACGGACCAATGGCGGAAAAAATCGAAGCGGGATATACCGTCCGTCGTCCCGTCACACTGCGGGCGAACACCTTAAAGACGGACTCCGCCGCGGTTTTTTCGGCGCTCTCCGCGCTTGGGATTTCCTGCCGCCGTGCGGCGTGGTATCCCGACGCGTTCATTCTCGACGGCGTGCGGGAGCGGACGCTCGAAGAGAGCGATCTCTTCCGAAACGGGGAGATCTATTTGCAGAGCCTCTCCTCCATGCTTCCGCCCCTTCTTCTCGCGCCGAAGGCGGGGGAGAACATTCTCGATATGGCGGCGGCGCCGGGCGGCAAGACGGCGCAGATTTCCGCGCTTTCGGGCGGGGGAGCGCTGATCACGGCGTGCGAAAAGGACCGTTTCCGCTTTGAGCGTTTGAAATTCAACTTGACGCGGCAGGGCGTACCGCGGGCAACCGTGATGATGGCGGATGCGTCCGCGCTCGACGACTTTTTCCGCTTCGATAAGATTCTGCTCGACGCCCCCTGTTCGGGGAGCGGGACGATCAAACCGGGCGTGCCCGTCCGCATTTCGGAGCGGCTCGTCGCAGGTTCCGTCAAGGCGCAGGAGGCTTTGCTCGAAAAGGGACTGCGCCTTCTCAAACCGGGCGGAATTCTCGTCTATTCGACCTGTTCGGTTTTGCGGCAGGAAAACGAGGAGCTTGTCGGGCGCGTCGCCCCGCGCGCGGGCGGTGAGATTCTGCCCGTGGAGCTTCCCTTCCTTTCCGAACTTCCCCTGCTCGCGCGGAGCCCTCTCGGCATTACGGTCTGTCCAAACGATCTGTTCGAGGGCTTCTTCCTGTCCTTGATCCGAAAGAGAACTTCCCGATAAAAAACGAACCACCCGCCAAAAGCGGGTGGTTTTTTGCCGAAATGCCGTTAGCCGAGGATTCTTGCGCAGGCGACGGCGAGCGCGCCGGGACCGATGTGGCAGGAGACGCTCAGCGAGAGGGGATCGCAGTACTCCACGGGAATGCCCGGGAAAGCGGCTTTGACTTCTTCGAGAAAGACGAGCGCTTCCGTATTTTCCGCGGTGTATGCAATGGAGAGCCCCATCTCTCCGTTCTTGACGAGATCGGAAAAGCGGGTCTCGAAGTCGTTGCGGACGGCGGCGATCATGACTTCCTTTGCCTTTCGGAGGGTGTTGACCTTTTTGAAGGCGTCGAGCTTTTCGCCCTGAATTTGAAGCACGGGCTTGATTTTGAGAATCGTGCCGATGAGTGCGGCGGCAGGGGTGAGCCGTCCGCCTTTTTTCAGATATTTGAGCGTATCGAGGGAAATGTAGATACTGCTGTCGAACTTGGTGCTGAGGAGTTGTTTGCAGATCTCTTCGCCTCCGAGCCCGCGCTTCGCGAGGGCGATCGCGTCATAGACGCTCCGCTTTTGGGTGACCGAGATGCGCTGGTTGTCCACGACAAAGACTCTCCCGCGGTAGGGTTCCTCTTTGGCGAGCCCGATCGCGGTGTGGCAGGATTCCGACAGTCCGCTCGACATGGGAATGTGCACGATCTCGTCGTATTCGCCGAGCAGGGCGTCCCACAGTTCGGTGACGCTTCCGACGGCGGGCTGCGAAGTGGAGACCGCCGCGTCGCCGCGGAGATGTTCGTAAAATTCGCTTTGGGTAAGGTTGATGTCCTCGAAATACTGTTCGCCGTCGATCAGAAAGGGCATGGGCAGGACGGAGATTCCCAGTTTCTCCGCTTCCGCCTGCGTGATCCCACTGTTCGAGTCGGTGACGATTCTCACGTTTGCCATAACTACTCTCCAATGGTATAATAAAGATATTGTGGAAATTATAGCAAAGCGGAGAGAAAACGTCAAGGAGATCGCCCCCAAAAAAACGGAAGGATTTCCCTTTGAGGGGGATTTTCGTTTGTTGACAAATCGCAACACGGAGATGTATAATAGGAATGATATTCATTCACAATACGGAGGCGAAGATGTATCGGATCCTGAAAAAGCGCGCGTTGAACGGCTCTGTGACGGAGATGGAGATCGAAGCGCCCGAAGTCGCCCGCAAGGCGCAGGCAGGGCAGTTCGTCATTCTCCGCGCGGACGAACGCGGCGAGCGGATTCCGCTCACGATCGCGGGAGCCGACCGTGCGGCGGGTGCGGTAAAGATCGTATTCAAAACCGTCGGCGGGGCGACGATGGCGCTCGGCGCGCGGCGGGAGGGGGAATTTCTGCCCGATTTTGTCGGACCGCTCGGCAACCCGACCGCGGTCGATGGCATGCGTAAAGTCGCGGTCGTCGGCGGAGGCGTGGGCTGTGCGATCGCCCTCCCCGTGGTTCGCGCCCTGAGCGAGCGGGGGACGGAGGTGACGGGGATCGTCGGATTCCGCAGCGGGGAGGAAGTCATTCTCCAAGACGAATTCCGCGCCGCCTGCCGCAGGCTGTTTTTGACGACGGACGACGGGAGCATGGGCGAGCGGGGGAACGTCTGCGCGCCCCTTCTGCGCTTGCTCGGCGCGGGGGAACGGTTTGACGAGGTGTTTACCGTCGGTCCGCTCATCATGATGAAATATGTCGCCGAGGCGACGAGGGGATACGGAATCAAGACGGTCGCGAGCATGAACCCGATCATGATCGACGGCACGGGCATGTGCGGCGGCTGCCGTCTGACCGTCGGGAACGAGATGAAATTTGCCTGTGTGGACGGACCGGAGTTTGACGCCCATCTCATCGATTTCGACGAGGCAATCCGCCGCAACCGCATCTATGAAACATTCGAGCGGCACGCCCGCGAACGGCGGTGCAGGCTCATGGCAAAGGAGGAGACGCCGTGAACAAGTCTTTGAAGAGCCATCCCATGCCGTTGCGCGATCCCGCGGAGCGGATTCACACATTCGAAGAAGTCGCGCTCGGATACGACGCGGAGACGGCGATCTCGGAGGCGGACCGCTGTCTGCACTGCAAGAACCATCCCTGCACCGAGGGCTGTCCCGTCAACGTTGCGATCCCGGAATTTCTCTCCCTGACCGCGGCGGGAAAATTCGAAGAGGCGTACGAGGCGATCGCGCGCACATCCTGTCTGCCCGCGGTGTGCGGCAGGGTCTGCCCGCAGGAGCGGCAGTGCGAGATGTACTGCACGCGCAACAAGACGGGCGATCCCGTCGCGATCGGGCGGGTGGAGCGATTTGTCGCCGACGTCCACGCCGGAATCGGGCGGAAGGCGGAGCAAATTCCGAAGAACGGCAAGCGGGTGGCGGTCGTCGGGTCGGGACCCGCGGGTCTTGCCTGTGCGGGCGATCTGGCGGGGCTTGGATACGACGTGACCGTGTTCGAGGCGCTGCATGCCGCGGGCGGCGTGCTCGTCTACGGCATTCCCGAATTCCGGCTGCCGAAGCGGATCGTGGCGCGGGAGACGGAGGATCTGCTCGCGCGCGGCGTGACGATCAAAACGAACGTTCTCGTCGGCAGGACGGTCTCCCTCGAAGAACTGCGGGAGGAATACGACGCCGTCTTTCTCGGCACGGGCGCGGGACTGCCCAATTTCATGGGGATCAAGGGGGAGAATGCCTGCGGCGTCTTTTCGGCGAACGAATATCTCACGCGGATCAACCTGATGAAGGCGTACGAAGAGGACAGCGAGACGCCCGTGTTCCGCGGGAGAAAGGTCGCGGTGATAGGCGGCGGGAACGTCGCAATGGACGCCGCGCGGTGCGCGCGGCGGCTCGGTGCGGAGGTGACGATCGTCTATCGCCGGTCGCGCGAAGAGCTTCCCGCACGGCGGGAAGAGGTCGTCCATGCCGAAGAGGAGGGGATCGGGTTCCTGTTTCTCACGGCGCCCGTCGAGATCCTCACGGACGGCGGGGACAACGTGACGGGGCTCTCCTGCGTCGGAATGGAGCTCGGGGAGCCCGACGCTTCGGGCCGGCGCAGACCGGAGCCGAAGGCGGGGAGCGAAATAAAAATCGAGGCGGACTGCGTGATTATGGCGCTCGGAACGTCGCCCAATCCGATGGCGGGGCGGACGAAGGGAATCGCAACGAAGCCGCGCGGGGAGATCATCGCGGACGAGGCGGGAAAGACGTCTCTTGCGGGCGTGTTTGCGGGCGGCGACGCCGTGACGGGCTCGGCGACGGTGATCCGCGCGATGGGCGCGGGCAAGCGCGCCGCCGCCGCGATCGACGAATACATCAAAACGCGGTCGGAAAACGGCTGATCATTCGCCGCCGCGCGGGGCTCTGCCCCGCGCGGCGGCGTATTCTTCCGCGGGCGGGCGTCCGCTTCTAAATTCCGCCCGCGGATCATAAGGTAAACCATGAAATTTCTGTATCGGCACAGGGTATTTTTGGGGTTTGCGGGGATTCTCCTCTCGGTGGCGCTTACGTTCGGCGTCTGCTTTTTCGCGCTGTCGCGGACGGCGGCGGAGGCGCAGCGGCTGACGGTCGTGCTCGACGCGGGACACGGCGGCGTGGACGGCGGGGTCGTGGGGATCGGCACGGGCGTCAAGGAGAGCGACGTCAATCTTGCGATCACGCGGATGTTGCAGGCGAAGTTCGAGGATCTCGGCTTCCGCGTCGTGCTGACGCGCAAGACGGAGGCGGGACTGTACGGACTCGCCACGCCCGGATACAAGCGGCGGGACATGGAGCGCCGCGCCGCGATCATCGGAAGCGAAACTCCCTCCCTCGTCATCTCCGTGCACCAGAATTTCTTCTCCCTGTCCTCCCGCCGCGGCGCGCAGGTCTTTTTCCGCGAGACGAATCCGCTCTCCGTCCGTCTTGCGGCGGACATCCAGAGCGCGCTCAACGGAATGCCCGAATGCGTGAAGCAGACGAGCGCGTTGAAGGGGGACTATTACATTCTGAACTGCACTTCCGCCCCCGCCGTCATTGTGGAGTGCGGGTTTCTGTCCAACGAAGAGGACGAAAAACTTCTGCTCTCGGAGGATTACCGCGGCAAGCTCGTGCAGGCGATCGCAATGGGCGCGCTCTCCTTTCTCGCCTCGTCGGCGGCAAAGTAGGACTCCGGTTTTTCCCGCTTTTCCGTTGACTTCCCTGCGCGCGCGTGATATAATGGATAAGATATGAGCTATTGCAACAGGCGAACTTATCCTCTTCGCTATTCCGATTTCGATTTCAAGGACGAGCTGAAACCGTCCGCCCTGCTCGCGCTCGTGCAGGAATCCGCATGCGCCAGCGCGGACGAGCTCGGGTTCGGGTACGACGCGCTCAAACCGCTCGGGTACGGATTCATCACGGTGCACACCTACTGCGAGTGCGTTTTGCCGCTCCGTCTCGGGGACGCGGCGACGGTGGAGACCTGGCCTCTGCCGCCGCGGCATGTCCTGTTCGAGCGCGATTACCGCGTGCTCAACGGGCGGGGCGAGACGGCGGCGAATCTCGCTTCCCGCTGGTGCCTCGTCGATCTGAACACCTTTACGGTCCTTCCGCCGACCGCGCTCGGGAGGGCGCATGCGGAGTGCCCTTACCGCGCCGAAAAGACGGTGGAGCCGCCGAGCTGGCGGATCGCGCGGCTCAAAGACGGCGCGCGCGAAGTCTACCGCATGAGAGTTGCAGGCAGCTGTTGCGATCATTATCTCCACGCGAACAACGCCCGCTATGCCGATTTCTTTTTCGACTGCTTTTCGATGGACGAGCTGTCCCGTACGGTCAAATCCTTCCAGATCGACTACGGCAGACAGGCGAAAGAGGGGAGCGAGCTGTTTCTGTTCCGTGCGGATTTCGGCGCGGAGAGCGTCTGCGAGGTGCGGTCGGAAGGGGAGCTCATCGCGCAGTTCCGCGTGAAATTCGGGGAGGAGACATGAGCAAAAAAGACAGGGATATGCGGTTCGTGCGGACGGGACCGGAAAAATATGTCCGCCGGATGAAACTGCTCTTCATCGCATTTACGGTTTTCATGGTGCCCGCAATCATGGTACTCCTCGTCTATGCGTTCAACACCGAGGGGAATTACCGCATCATTTTCAGCGTTGCGTCCGCCTGCGCGATTCTGCTCTTTCTCTGTGTCTACACCTTCTATGCCCTTCAAGTGACGCTCGGGACGGTCATCGCCCTGCAACGCACGGACAAGGTCGTGCATCTCACGACGAAGCGCAAGGTATTCACTTACGACGCCGTGATGGGCTGTGTGGACGTCAAGGGGAAGCGCAGAAAGTTCGTCTGCACCTTCGAGACGCAGGATTCGCGCGACAAATTCATCTTCTATGTGCGCGCGCCCTTTTCGAGCTTTTCGGATACGCAGTTCACCGAGGAGGACATCCGCGGGTTCTACCCGCGCTACGACGACGAGTTCGGGTCGTGATTTCCCGCCTGCCCCGAAGGAGCGCGGACGGAAAAAAGCGGCGGCGGATCGCCGAAAGTGCGGCGAAAGGCTTGACGGGCGGGGGGAAAGCTGTTATAATAGAAAGGATCAACCGAGAGGAGTGTTGCATGAACACAGCGACGACGTTCACAGCAGACCGAAAGGCGGGACAAGCGCGCCCTGCCGCGGATCGGTTTTTCTTTCGGAACGGGGATCGGATGATACGGCAATATTTTTCTCGGAAAAGGCGACTGAGTTTTCAATCGTCTTTTTTAGCGCATTCCGCGGGGAAGCTCCGAGGCGTCTCATGATGCGCAGTGGTACGAAATCCGTCATAATCGAAATTTGCTCCGGGAAGGAATGATGTTTTCTTTCTCACACACTATGAAATTTTCAGATCCGGGACAACTATGAGGAAAGCATATCTTACATTGGAAAACGGCAAGGTTTTCGAGGGAGAATCCTTCGGGTACGAGGGGGAGACGGTCGGCGAGCTCGTCTTTACGACGTGCATGACGGGCTATCTCGAAACGCTCACGGATCCGAGCTACTACGGGCAGATCGTCACGCAGACCTTTCCGCTCATCGGCAACTACGGGGTGATCCCGTCCGACTTCGAGAGCGCAAAGTGCCGTCTGTCGGGATACGTCGTGCGCGAGGCATGCGCCCGCCCGTCCAACTTCCGTTCGGAGGGCGCCCTCGGGGACTATCTCAAACGGCAGGGCGTGCCCGCAATCTGCGGCGTGGACACCCGCGAGCTGACGCGCATCGTCCGCGAGGCGGGGGTCATGAACGCGGCGATCTCGTTCAAACCCTTCGGAAGGACCGACGCCCTCAAAAATTACCGCGTGAGGAATGCGGTCGGCGCGGTCACGTCCGCCTCCGTGCGGGAAGCGGGCGCGGGGACGGGTCCGAAGGTCGTCCTCTATGACTTCGGCGCCAAAGCGAACATCGAGCGGGAGCTCGTGCGGCGGGGCTGCCGCGTCACGGTCGTTCCCGCCTTTTATCCCGCGGAGGAGGCGCTTGCGCTCGATCCCGACGGGATCATGCTGACGAACGGACCCGGCGATCCCGCGGAGAACGTTGAAATCATCAAAAATATCGAAAAATTGGCAGGGAAGAAGCCGATCTTCGGGATCTGTCTCGGACATCAGCTCTTCGCGCTTGCGATGGGCGGGGAGACGCGGAAGATGAAATACGGTCACCGCGGCGCCAACCAGCCCGTCAAGGAACTGAGGACGGGGCGCGTGTTCATCACGAGCCAGAACCACGGATACGAAGTCGTCTCCGGATCGCTCCGCCGCGGCACGCTGAGCTATGTCAATGCGAACGACGGGACCTGCGAGGGCGTGGAGTATCCCGAGCTCAACGCGACGACGGTGCAATTCCATCCCGAGGCGTGCGCGGGACCGCTCGACGCGAATTTTCTGTTCACGGAATTTCTCGGGCGGATGAGAAGAACGAAGGAGGCGCGCAATGCCTAAGCGGAGCGACATCGAAAAAGTGCTTGTGATCGGCTCGGGACCGATTGTCATCGGGCAGGCGGCGGAGTTCGACTACGCGGGCGCGCAGGCGTGCCGCGTGCTCAAAGACGCGGGCGTGAACGTCGTGCTCTGCAATTCCAACCCCGCGACGATCATGACCGACAAGATGCTCGCGGACGAGATCTATCTCGAACCGCTCACGGAGGAGAGCTTGAAGCGGATCATCATCAAGGAGCGGCCCGATTCCCTGCTCGCCTCCCTCGGCGGACAGACGGGGCTCACGATGGGCTGCAAACTCGCAAAGGACGGTTTTCTCGACGAATGGGGGGTCAAACTCATCGGGACGAAGCTCGACGCGATCGACCGCGCCGAGGACCGCGAACTCTTCAAACAGACCATGCAGAAGATCGGGCAGCCCGTCGTGCCGTCCGACATCGCCTACACGGTGGACGAGTGCGTTTCGGTTGCGGAAAAGCTCGGCTATCCCGTCATCGTCCGTCCCGCCTTCACGCTCGGCGGCGCGGGCGGCGGCGTGGCGTATACGGAAGAGGAGCTCCGCCTCATCTCCCACAACGGGCTCATGCTCTCTCCCATCACGCAGGTGCTCATCGAAAAATACATCGGCGGCTGGAAGGAGATCGAATTCGAAGTGCTGCGCGACGGAAAGGGGAACGTCCTCACCGTCTGCTCGATGGAGAATTTCGATCCCGTCGGCGTGCACACGGGCGACTCCATCGTCATCGCGCCCGCCGTGACCCTGTCGGACAAGGAATATCAGATGCTCAGAACGGCGTCCCTCGACATCATCAACGAGCTCGGCATCGAGGGCGGCTGCAACTGCCAATTCGCGCTCTCGCCCACGGGATTCGAATACGCCGTCATCGAAGTGAACCCGAGGGTGTCCCGCTCTTCCGCGCTCGCGTCGAAGGCGACGGGCTATCCCATCGCCAAAGTCTCGACCAAGATCGCGCTCGGCTACACGCTCGACGAGATCAAGAACGACGTCACGGGCAAGACGTTCGCCTGCTTCGAGCCCGCGCTCGACTACGTTGTCGTCAAGCTGCCGAAGTGGCCGTTCGATAAATTCCTGTACGCGGGACGCGGGCTCGGCTCGCGGATGAAGGCGACGGGCGAAGTCATGGCGATCGGCTCCTCCTTCGAACAGGCGATCATGAAGGCGGTGCGCGGCGCGGAGATCGGACTTTCCACGCTGAACGCGCCGAAGTTTTCCGTCATGGGGCGGGAAGAACTTCTGTCCGAGCTCCACAAGACGACGGACGAGCGGCTCTTTGTCGTGTATGCGGCGCTCAAACGGGGAATCACGGAGGACGAGATCTACGGGATCACGAAGATCGACCGCTGGTTCCTCTGCAAACTGCGGAATCTGGCGGACTTCGAGGAGGAAGTCTGCGGCAAGCCGCTGACGCGGAGGCAGTATCTCGAAGGGAAGCGCCTCGGTTTCCCGGACGCGACGCTCAAAGCGCTCGCGGGCGAGCTCCCGTTCCGCCGCCGCGCCTGTTTCAAAATGGTGGACACCTGCGCCGCCGAGTTCTCGGCGCAGACGCCGTACTTTTATTCCACTTACGACGACCCCGCCCACGACGAAGCGGCGCCCTTTGTCGAAAAGAGCATGCGCAACAAGAAGAAGCGGGTGATCGTCATCGGCTCCGGTCCCATCCGCATCGGGCAGGGGATCGAGTTCGACTACTCCTCGGTGCACTGCGTGTGGACGCTCAAAGAGCTCGGCTACGAAGTGATCATCATCAACAACAATCCCGAGACGGTCTCGACCGATTTCGACACGGCGGACCGTCTGTATTTCGAATCCCTCACACCCGAGGACGTCCAGAACGTCATCAATGTGGAGAAGCCGTACGGGGTCGTCGTCACATTCGGCGGTCAGACGGCGATCAAGCTCTGCGGATACCTTGCGAAGAAGGGGGTGCGCATCCTCGGCACGAGCGCGGACAGCGTGGACATGGCGGAGGACCGCGAGCGGTTCGACGGACTGCTCGAACGCGTCGGCATCGCCCGTCCGAAGGGGCTCACCGTCATGACGAAGGAGGAGGCGCTCTCTGCCGCCGCCGAGCTGGGCTATCCCGTCCTGCTCCGCCCGAGTTACGTCATCGGCGGGCAGAACATGACGATCGCCTTCACCGAAAACGACATCTCCCGCTACATGGACGTCATTCTCGCACAGCACATCGAAAATCCCGTGCTCTGCGACAAATATCTCATGGGCACGGAGCTCGAAGTGGACGCAATCTCGGACGGGACGGACGTTCTGATCCCGGGAATCATGCAGCATGTCGAGCGGGCGGGCGTGCATTCGGGCGATTCGATCGCGGTCTATCCTCCCTATCATGTGAGCGACGGCATGCTCAGGCGGATCGTCGAAGTTTCGACGCAGCTTGCGCTCGAACTCAAAACGAAGGGGCTCATCAACATCCAATATCTCATCTTCCGGAACAGCCTCTATGTCATCGAAGTCAATCCCCGCGCCAGCCGCACAATTCCATACATTTCGAAGGTGACGGGCGTGCCGATGGTGGAGCTCGCAACGCGGATCATGACGGGCGCGAAGCTCCGAAAACTCGGCTACGGGACGGGGCTGTATCCCAACTCGCCGTATGTGGCGGTGAAGGTTCCCGTGTTCAGTTTCGAGAAGCTCAACGACGTCAACTCCCAGCTCGGACCCGAGATGAAATCGACGGGCGAAGTGCTCGGGATCGGCAAGACGATCGAGGAAGCGCTCTTCAAGGGGCTCGTCTCGGCGGGATTCCGGATGTGTCATCCCACGCGGGAGAAGCCCGTCGGGGTGTATTTCACGATCAACGATCAGGACAAGCCAGAGATCGTCTCGATCGCCAAGAAATTCGCCGATCTCGGCTGTAATCTGTATGCGACGGCGGGCACGGCGAAGGTAATTTCCGCGCTCGGGATCGACGTCACCGTCGTCGAGCGGCTCAAAGCGACCAAGCGCGTCTCGAAGCTCATGGACGAGGGCAAGATCGACTATATCATCTACACGGGCAAGACGGACGTCGATTCGATCGCGGACTA
>CANRGR010000029.1 GCA_947630245.1 uncultured Clostridia bacterium
TGATCGTTGTCGCGATCATCGCCGTCCTCGTCGCTATCGCTGTCCCGCTGTTTGTGGGCTCCCTCAACAAGGCGCAGCAAGCGCGTGACGATGCAAATATCCGTGCCGTCCGCGGCGCCGCAGTTGTCTACCTGCTTGAAAATAGCGGAGATGAAACACTTTGGAGCGAGGATGCAAAGGAACATGGATGGGATGTCAAGGCTGAAATTACATCGAAAGGCGACATTAAGTCTGTGGAAGTTACACCTTTGTCGCAGGAAACTAAGATTACAGAATCTACATGTAAAACTTCTACGGACACGGCGAATAATGCAGGTGGTTTTACGGTTACCCTGCATATTGAAAATACCGACATTAAGTCCATTAGCACGACCGGTACAGGTGCTTAAAAAACTTATTTGACAGAAGCGCAGGTATCACAATGATACGTCATTTCGACCGAAGTGAGCAAAGCGAACGAAGCGGAGAAATCTCATAAAAAAGTAGAGATTCCTCGACTGCGCTCGGAATGACAGGGAAACGGAGACGTATTTTGGAACGGCGCGGGCGGGACGCCATGCCGTTCGGACAATTTCAGAAGCAACGCGGCGGACAGCCGCGAAGCGACCCCGTATCCGACAGGGATGTAACGATACGGGCGGGCAAAAGCCCGGCGGAGCGAGTTCTCTTTTTTCTTTTCAACAAACTCGCTCCGCTCTTTTTTACCGTATTTTGGAATGGCGCGGCGCGGGAGAATCCCGCGCCGCGCCCGCTCTCGCTGTCATACCGAGCGGAGCGAGCCCCCTTGTCCTACAACGACCGAGGGGATTCACTCCCCCCTTCGGGGGTCGGAATGACAGAAAGCGCCCGTTTTGTCATTTCGACCGAAGTGAGCGAAAGCGAACGAAGCGGAGAAATCTCATAATAAAGTAGAGATTCCTCGACTGCGCTCGGAATGACATATTGTGCCCTCGGAATGACAGTAAAAAGACTACGCGCGGAATGAAACCCCTCACCGCCCTGCGGGCGGAGCTCCCCTGAAAGGGGCGCCAAGCGAGAGCCTTTACTGTCATACCGAGCGGAGCGAGTGTATCCCCCTGTCCAACAACGACCGAGGGGATTCACTCCCCCCTTCGGGGGTCGGAATGACAGAAAGCGCCCATTTTGTCATTTCGACCGAAGTGAGCGAAGCGAACGAAGTGGAGAAATCTCATAATAAAGGTGGAGATTCCTCGACTGCGCTCGGAATGACAAAGGAGAACAAGGTCTTAAAATCAAGGCGATGTTTCGACTACGCTCAACATGACGTGATTTAAAAATGGCGCGAAATGAAACCCCTCACCGCCCTACGGGCGGAGCTCCCCTTATAGGGGCGACAAGGGAAAGCCTCCGCTGTCATACCGGGCGGAGCGAGCCCCCTTGTCTAACAACGACCGAGGGGATTCACTCGTCCCTACGGGACTCGGAATGACAGAAAGCAGGTTGGAGGTTATGAATTTTATCACTTTTTTTTCATCTTTTTTCCATAAAAATGCAGGTATAAATTCTACTTATAGAAAATATAAAAAATTCAAATAAAGAATAAATTTGATAAATCCGAGGCAGGTCGTTAGAACCGATCGGCTTGGTGTTGATGGTGTTCAGAAAGTGTTGAAATGTTTCTTTTTCACAAATTTTCATCAAAGGAGGGGACGGAAACGGCGGATCGGAAAAGCGGGAATTTGATGGCGTCAAACTTTGTGAAGGGTCATTCCGCGCCCAAAATCGCGATTTTCATTACAATATTTTGAATGTATAATGTATATATTTACACAAAATTCATATTTTCACGTTATTTTCACAAGGAGGAGGGAAGAATGGCTTATAAAAGGAAGGCTTATGATTTTTGCCTCTCGAAATGCTTGCAAAAAAAATTTACATGCGCTATAATGGAACAGAATAACGCAAGATAAAGTAAGGAAAACGGAGGTTTCAGATGAAAACCAAATCTCTCAGAAAAATTCTTTTCGGCGTTTCGGTCTCGTTGCTTTCGGGAACGATGCTCTTCTCGGCGATTTTGCCCACCTGGAAGATCGCAGACGCCGAGACTGCGGTCGGCGGCACTTCTTCCGAGCCCGTCCGCAATCTGACCGGGACGGTGGATACCAATCTGGAAGAGTATTACGATCCCAATGTCAGATACCGTCTGCCCGAGAAAGTCTCGGACGATCAGGAGATCTCCGTCATCGTCAAGATGGACACGGGGACGGTTCTCGACGCCTACAAAAAGGACGAGATGAAGTACGGCTCGGTCGGCGACTTCGCGGCTTCCCTTGCGGGCAGAACCGAATCCGCACGCATTGCGCGGGAGGGGAAGGCGCTGCGCGCCGCGGTCGACAAGGCGGGCATTTCCTACACGCTCGGCAATACTTACGACACGATTTTCAGCGGGTTCGAGCTCACGCTCAAAGCCGCGGATTTTGCGAAGCTCGGCAAGGCGATCGGAGACGAGGCGACCCTCATCGTCGGCGAGGAATACAGCGTCAGCGAGACGAAGGTCGTCGAGAACGACGTCAACATCGACGAGGAGACGGGAATTTTCGACGGCTCCGGCTCCGGATATGACGGCAGCGGCACGGTCGTCGCCGTGCTCGATACCGGGCTCGACTATACGCATACCGCGTTCGATCCCAAGAATTACACGGGAACGCCCGTCATCACGCCCGAATATCTTGCGGGGAAGGTGAGCCGTCTCACGGCGGCGGAGAAGAAGCCGGGGCTCACGGCGGCGGACGTCTACTACAACGTGAAAGTTCCCTTCACCTTCGACTACGCGGACAACGACGCGGACGTCTATCCCATCAACGAATTGCACGGCACCCACGTCGCGGGCGTCATCGCCGGCAACGACGACCGGATCACGGGCGTTGCGCCCAACGCGCAGCTCGCGATCATGAAGGTCTTTTCCGAGAAGAGCTCGGGCGCAAAGACGTCGTGGCTGCTCGCCGCGCTCGAGGACTGCGTCATTCTCGGCGTGGACGTCATCAACATGTCCCTCGGCTCCTCCTCCGGATTCTCCCGCGAAGAGGACGAACTGGAAAAACAGTCGATCTACGACTCCATCAAGGCGCAGGGCATCAGCCTTGTCTGCGCGGCGTCCAACGACTACAACTCCACCTACGGCTCCGAGAGAAACGGCAACCTCGGGCTCACGTCCAACCCCGACTCTGCGACCGTCGGCGCGCCCTCTACCTATGACGCCGCCCTCTCCGTTGCGTCCATCAGCGGGGTCAAGACGCCTTATCTCAAATATAACGATTCGATCATCTACTTCACCGAAGCGTCCGACCGTGCGGCGGAGCCGAAGGACTTCGTCGACGAGATCCTCGCAAAGGGCGAGACGAGCAAGACGTTCGACTATATCAAAATCCCCGGCGTGGGACGCGAAGTGGACTACACGGGCTACGAACAGGACATCATCGGAAAGATCGCTCTCGTCAAGAGAGGACAGACGAACTTCGAGGAAAAGGCTCGGATCGCGCGCGACAAGGGCGCGGCGGGCTGCATCATCTATAACAACGTCTCGGGTGAGATTTCGATGAACGTCGGCAGCGTCGGAAACTACCCCGTCTGCTCGATTTCGCAGGACGACGGCGAAATGCTCGTCACCGAAGGCGGCGGCAGGGGCACGATCGTCATCAGTCGCGATCAGGTCGCGGGTCCCTTCATGTCCAACTTCTCCTCGTGGGGTCCCACGCCCAATCTCGGCATCAAGCCCGAGATCACGGCGCACGGCGGCGACATTCTTTCCGCCGTTCCCGGACAGGATTACGACCGTCTCTCCGGGACCTCGATGGCATGCCCCAACCAGGCGGGCGTCACCGCGCTGGTCCGTCAATATATCAAGCAGAAGTTCCCCAAATACAATGCAGTTGAAGTCACGGCGACGGTCAACCAGATCATGATGTCCACGACGGATATCGCGCTCAATACCAACGGGCTTCCCTTCTCCGTCCGCAAGCAGGGCTCCGGTCTTGCAAACATCACCAAAGTCACCACAACGCCCGCATATCTGCGCTCGTATGACAGAAAGACGGGTCAGATTATGGATAAGGCGAAGATCGAACTCGGCGACGACCCGACGAAAGAGGGCGTCTATACGCTGAAATTCGACATCGTCAACATGGAGAATACGCGGCTCGTCTATGACGTGGACGCAATCGTCATGACGGAGGGCGTCAGCGAGACGCTCACCACGAACGGAGGCAACACGACCGTCACGGAGAAGGGTTACCTTCTTGACGGCGCGGACGTGGAAGTGGTCTCCGCGACCGGCGGTTCGCGTACGAACGACGGAAAAGTGACCGTCTACGGCAAGGGCGTCGTGACCGTCACCGTCCGCATCACCCTCAGCAGCAAGGATAAGAGCTATCTCGACACGTCCTTTGCAAACGGCATGTATGTGGAGGGATTTGTCACCCTCAAAGCGGAGAACGGAACGGAAGTCGATCTCAACATCCCTTATCTTGCCTTCTACGGCGACTGGTCGCGCGCGCCCATGTTCGACCTTGACTATTTCGCAACGAACAAGGACGAACTTGACGACTCCATCGACATCGAAGAGAAAACGCTTCCGGATGCCTATGCGACCCAGCCTCTCGGCGGATTGTACGACGAGTACATCTCCAATCTCGGCTCCTACGGCTACTTGCAGGATCCTGCCTCCACGAACAAGATCTCCGCGCAGAGAGAGCATATCGCGCTCACGAACCAGGAGGGAGAGGGCGGCGGCGTCAACTCCATCTACGGTATCTACTGCGGTCTGCTCCGCGGCGCAAAGCGAATGGTACTCACCATTTCCGACTCGACGACGGGGGAGATTATCTATCGGCAGACCGAGTTCAACCAGCAAAAGTCGTACAATTACGGCGGTTCGATCGGACCTTCCTTCTATGAAGTCGATTTCCACGTCGCAGACTACAATCTCAAAAACAATACCGAATATATGGTAGAGCTGCGCGGCTATCTCGATTACGACAACGACGGATCGGAGACCAATCTCAACAATACCTTCTCCTTCCCGTTCGTCACCGACTTCGAGGCGCCCATCGTCACCGGCGTCGAATACACCTATGAGTACGACACGGAGGCGAAGAAGAACAGGCTGTTCGCCAACGTCAGCGTGTTCGATAACCACTATGTGTCGGCGATCATGCCCGGCTATATCAGCTATAATACCGACCCAACATCCCCTTACACCTATAATCTGAACGGCTTCTCGCGCTATCTCACGCCCGTCATCGGCGGCAGAAACATGACGAACGTCGTCCAGATCGAACTCACCGACTACATCGACGAGATCAAAAATTCGTATAACGATCATTCCTTCATCGTGCAGGTCATGGACTATGCGTCCAACGCCGCGATCTACGAGCTTGCGATTCCCGATTCCATCCAGACGATCGAGTTCACCGAGAACGAAAAGGGCGGGATCACCATCAGCCCCAACCAGACCTACACCCTCGCACCCGAAGTATTCCCCGCACAGAACAGGGCATGGGTGGAGACCATCAACTATACTTCGGACAACGAGGACATTGTACGCGTCGTGAACGGCAAGCTCGTCGGCGTCTCCTCGGGCACCGCGACCGTCACGGCGGTCAGCAACGCGAACGACCGCGTCCGCGCGCAGGTTAAAGTCACCGTCCTCAAAGAGGGAGACGAGGGGTATGTCCCGTACGACCGCCCCGTCGCCGAATCCTTCGCTCTGACGGGCTATGAAGTCAACAAGGTATTCTACTTCGTTTCGAGCTCCGAACGCGATCTCGGCGCGACCGAGGCGGGGGACATCGTGCTCTTCACGCCCAACCGCGGGTATACGTTGAAGATGCTCCCGTCCGAATCCGTCACGCTCCTCTATGAGCTCAACGGGTATCTCGACAGCTCCGAATATCAGGTTGTATTCCAGAGTTCCAACCCCGACATCGTGGAAGTCACGAAGGACGGCGTCATCACGGCGATGAACGTCAAGAGAAATGACGACGGTTCCGTCACGCCGCTCAACTCCGAGCGGAACGCTTCCGTCTCCGTCCGCGTCCAGATGAAGGATAAGAACGGGGAATTCAAGAACACGATCTATACGCAGACGGTGAACATCACGGTCAAAGAGGCGTATACGACGAACGGTCCCTACCTTCTGAGCTATATGGGACTCGGCGGGAAGGTCGTCATTCCCGAGGAATTCGGGATCACCGAGATCTCCCAGTTCGCCTTCTCCAACTACATGTACGTGCCGAAGGATCTCTCCGCGGGCGACGTGATCGACGAAGAGGATCCCTATTCCAGCAAGATCTGGTATATCGGCGAGAGCACGATTCAGGAAGTCGTCATTCCCGAGGGCGTCGAAACGATCGGCATGTATGCGTTTGCGAATCTGACGGGATTGAGAAAGGTCACCCTTCCCTCCACGTTGAAGAAGATTCAGCTCGGCGCATTCCTCGGCTGTACTTCGCTCGACACCGTCGAGTTCAGCGGGAACAATCATCTGCAATTCATCAATATCCAGGCGTTCGAAGGTTGCAGCATGCTCTCCAATTTCAGCTTCGATTCCATCGTTGCGCTCGGGGATTATGCCTTTGCGAACTGCAACCTCATGCGCGTCTCGCTTCCTGCAAGCGCGCAGTCCATCGGCGCGTTCGCGTTCAGCGGGAACGCCCGTCTCGACCGTGTGACGATCGAGGCAAGCAAGGTCAAGTTCGGCGAGGCAGTGTTCGTCGGCTGTACGAGACTGCACGAGATGACGGTCAATGCCTCCGTCCTTCCCGCAAGCTTGTTCGAGGGCTGCACCGCGCTGTCGAGCGTCAAGATCGGACCGGAAGTGTCCGTCATCGGACAGCACGCCTTCCGCAACACGGCGGTCACGACCTTCGAAGTCGATCCTTCCAACCCGTACTTCACGACGGAAGAAAACGGCACCTATCTTCTTGAAAAAGACACCGGCAAGCTCGCCGTCGTTGCTCCCAACCAGACGAGCTTCCGTCCTCAGAATGCGTCCGCGATCAAGATTGTCGGCATGGGGGCGTTCTCCAACTGCACGTCTCTCACGACAGTCAATCTTCCCGAAGTGACGGAAGTGGAGGACTATGCGTTTGCATACTGCACCGCGCTCCGCTCGCTTCAACTCGGCGAACTGACGAAGGTCGGCAACAACGCATTCTACCTTGCGCAGAATCTCAGCACGATGCCGAAGTTCGGCGCGGAAGTCACGATCGGCGATCGGGCGTTCGCCTTCACGTCCGGCACTTCCGTGACGTTGCCCGATCATGCAACGGTCGGCGAATACGCGTTCACGAGAAACATCTCCCTGACGTCCGTCACGCTCGGCAACGGCGTCACGGTTGGGGAGGGCGCGTTCTACGCCTGCCCGATGGTCGCCACGGTGAAGATCGGCGACGACGCGATTCTCGGCGATGCGGCGTTTGCGGCGGACTATGCGGTGAATCTGCTCGCAAGCGGATCCCTGCTGCCCTCCGGCGAGAGCTATCAGGGCGTTCCCATTCAGGTCAACCCGCAGATTTCCGCCCTCACAAATCTTACGATCGGCAAGAACGCCCAAATCGGAAATTACGCCTTCAACGGCGCGGGCTCCTTCCTCTACACGAGCGGCTCGACGCGCCTCGGCGGGAGACTGACGAGTGTGGATCTCGGACCGGGCGCTTCGATCGGCGACTACGCATTCTATAACTGCCAATTCCTCGAAAATATTGACCTGTCCGAAGTTGTCAGCATCGGCGAGGGCGCCTTCTCCGGCTCGATGCCCGCATACATCAATGTCCGTTACAGCGACGGCAGCACCGGAGTGATGCAGGTCGGCGTCTACTACACCGCACCTTCCCTCGTCTCCGTCGATCTGTCCAACGCGAAACATCTCGGCGCGGGCGCGTTCCAATACGCTCTTGTGCTCGAGGACGTCACGCTCGGCTGCACGAACATCGAACCCTACACCTTCGCGATGTGCGTCTCGCTCTCCTCGATCGACCTGAGCGGCGTGGAATCCATCGGCGAAGGGGCGTTCTACCAGTGCGAGTCGCTCACGGAAGTCACCCTCGGCGAAAAGACGGCGGTGATCGGCGGCGGCGCATTCAACGGGTGCGTCTCGCTCGCTTCGATTGATCTGTCCTCGGTGCAGGCGATCGAAACCCTCGCATTCGGCAGTGTTGCGCTCACCGAAGTCAATCTCGAAAGCCTCGTCTCGCTCGGCGACTTCGCCTTCTCCGATTCGAGCGTCTCCTCCGTCATCTTCGGCGAAAATCTCACGGTAATCGGCGACAACCCGTTTGTCGCTTGCCCGATCTCGTCGTTTGCAAGGACGGTGGGCGGCGTCGAAGAGGACACCTACGATCTCGGCGGCGGCGCGGTCAACGTCATCGGCGGCGTGCTCTACCGCACGTCCCAATACGGCATGGAGCTTGTCTCCTATCCCACGCTCAAAGAGGGCGATAACTACACCGTGGAGACGGGCGTCGTCCGCATCGGCGACTATGCGTTCGCAGCCAGCGCAGTCAGCTTGGTCGAACTTCCCTACACGCTCGGCGCGATCGGCGACAAGGCGTTCTTCGCCTGCGAAAATCTCTCGATCGTCGTATTCAAGAGCATCGACGCTCCCATCCTCGAAGAGGCGTACGATTCCTCTTTGGTGAACAGTGAGGACGAACGCGGCGTTCCGCTCTACTACTACTATCTGAACGGCTACTACAACGTTCCCTTCAATAC
Organism: uncultured Clostridia bacterium; assembly: GCA_947630245.1. Taxonomy (GTDB): domain Bacteria; phylum Bacillota; class Clostridia; order Christensenellales; family Borkfalkiaceae; genus Gallimonas. The sequence goes on from CANRGR010000029.1 coordinate 8,731, forward strand.
GGGTGAAGAGAAAGCGGGGCTGGAAATCGTCCCTTATCAGATGTGGACGGCGGATCCGACGAACGTGCTCTTCGGCGCGAACTTCATCGGAATGATCGGCAGCGACGCCCTCAACCACAGCAATCTCGTCATGATCCGTCCCTCGAACGGTTCGGGATATGACAACTATATTTACAGCCTGTATTTCGACAAGATCCTCGACGGCCCCAACGCCGCGACGGAGCAGACGAGAAGGGTGATCGAACTCATCGACGCGCTTCCCGCCGACATCACGCTCAATCTCGAAGGCAGTATCGCCGAGATCCGCACCCTCTACAATTCGCTCACCGCCGCGCAAGCCGGGCTCGTGGAAAACTACGAAACCCTCGTCAATGCGGAGCGGACGATCGAATACCTCAAAAGTCTGATGGATCCGTCCGGCGCGGCAGCCGCCCTCGTGGCGAGGATCGACGCGCTTCCCGCCGAGATCACGCTCGAACAGGCGGACGAGATCCATGCGATCCGCGAAGCGTATGACGCGCTCAGCGAGGACCAGAAATCCCTTGTCACCAATTACAGCACATTCGAGGCGGCGGAGAACGCGCTGAAAGCGCTCGAAGGAGACAGCAAGCCCGAAGAACCCTCGAAGGGGTGCGGCACGGTCGCGATCGGAAGCGGCTGGGGCGGCGGTATCGCCGGCGGCATGCTCCTGCTTGCGGCGGGTGCGCTCATCCTGATCCGCAGAAGAAAATCAAACGGGCGCGCATGACCGGATCCCGGAGGATCTTATGAAGAAAAAGACGAAAATCATTATCGCGCTTGCCGTCGCCGCGTCGGGGACTCTGATCCTCGGCGCCTGCGGCGACCTGAGCCGTTATCCGGAGTACGCGGAGGAGGGATATAAGATCACCATCTGCTACGACGCGAACGGCGGAAACATCGCGGGCAGAGCCAATTCGCGCATCGTCGACACCTATCACATCGACGTTGCGAAGAAGGGGGTCAAACTGATCGCACCCGACGACTTCGAGCACCGTGACGACATGCCCGTCGACCGCATGGGCTACTTCCTTACGGGATGGTACGAGACGCGCGAGCTCCGCACGGACGAATCGGGACAGCCCGTCGACGAATACGGAGTTCTTTGCAGCGAATCGGGACGGGAACAGGGCTATATTTACAGCGGGCTCTGGGACTTCGAAAACGACATCTACACTTTCGAGGGAGACGACTACGAGTACGAGCAGGGCACGTACACCAAGACGCTCTATGCGGGTTGGATTCCCGAGTTCGCCTACGAGGCATACGGGGAGAACGAGAAGGGCGAATGGGAACTGCTCGGTTCCTATTCCTACAATCCCCTCCTGGTGGACGGAAGCACGCTTGCCGTTCCCCAATGGGACGAGAAAACGGGCGCGATGGATTACGGCAATTTCCCCTCGCCCCGCAACAAGACGTTTTTGAAGGCATATTCCGATTCTGCCAAGACGATCCCGACGGAAGTTTTCGAAAATCACGGCGAATACGACGTCGAAACGGGCGTTTCGAAGAACTCGGTCACGAAGTGCTACGTCGACTGGCGGGAGGGGACGTGGTTCCGTATCACGAAGGCAGAGCAGTTCATTGATCACTTCACGATGAACGGCTGCTACGAGATCGGCGCCGACCTCGACTTCGGGGAGCTCAGCTGGAATTTCGGCGCGAGCACGTTCGGCGGGACGATTCTCGGAAACGGACACAAGTTCCGGAACATCACCGTCCAACAGACCAACATGAACGACAACCGCGGCGGGATCTTCGGATCGCTGAACGAGAACGCCGTGTTGCAGAACATCGGATTCGAGAACGCCGTATACAATCTCGAAGCGGCGTCGAGAATCCAGGGCGCGGAGTTCGGCTTCCTCACGGGGCATCTCAGCGAGCAGGCGAAACTCGAAAACGTCACCCTCGACGGAGAATTCCGCATCGGAAAAGACGTCTATCTGCCGCGCCGCGGGGAAGGGTACACGCTCGGAATCATCTCGGGCAACCTGCTCTCGGGCGGGATCTCGGCGGAGAACGTCCGTCTCGTACCGGATGAGACATTCACAGCCTCTCTCAACGAAGCGACAGGCGAAATCACAATCGCATACGCATAAAATCAGAATCAATTTTGGAAATCAAGAACGGAGGATATCAGATGAAAACTCGGAAAAATGTGATGCTCAAAGCGATAGCATTGACGCTGGGCGGAACGATGGGACTCGGATTCCTTGCCGCCTGCGGCGGAGACGAGATCCCCGTCTATAAAGACGCGCTCGTCATCATGACCGAAGAACTCAACGGGCTCTTCAATCCCTTCTATTCGACCGCGGGCACCGATATGGACGTCGTCGGACAGACGCAGATCGGCATGCTCTCCACGGACGCAAACGGCGGGCTTGCCTACGGCGACTCGGAACCCACGGTCGTCAAAGACTATGAGATGAAGAAAGAGGACGTCACGGGTGACGGAAAGCCCGACAGTATCTACTATTTCGTCATCAAGAACGGGATCAAGTTCTCGGACGGCACCCCGCTCACGATGAAGGACGTCATGTTCAATCTCTATGTCTATCTCGATCCCGCATACACGGGCTCCACGACCATGTATTCGACGGATATCGTCGGGTTGCAGGCGTACAGGACGCAGAGCAGAACGACGGACGACAATCTGGACAAAGACCTGACCGCAACGTCCACCCAATGGGCAAAGAACCGTGCGGATGAGCTCATCAACCTGTACAAGGATACGGGCAAACAGACCGGCTCCACGGCGCTGAGCGCTTCGCCTGCACAGATGCGCGAGGCGATCGCGAACCACACTCCCTCCGCCGGCTATTTGCAGGCGACGGGGCTCGAAAACGACATCGCGGCGGCGCGCGACCAGCTCCTTGCGGACTACAACGAGATCGTAGGGGATCCCGACGGCGAGGACGCAGACGCGAAAGACGGTCTGTTCCGTCAGGAACTCATCTCCGACTACAACGGCGCGAAGAGCGCTTATCTCGAAGAGCCCTATAAGTCCGCTCCCGTCTACAACACGAACGGCGAGCAGATTATGACCGGCTTTGACGAAGTCGTCTCCTTCATGTTCATGGAAGGATTTGCAACGCCGAAATATCCGCAGGTTGCGGGGCAGGCGCCCGATAAGAGCAAGATCGAGAGAGTGGATCTCGACTATCCCGCCACGATCACGACCCAGCAGGCGGCGATCGACTACGTCCATACGTTCATCGTCCAGAGCGAATTTGACGTTATCATGCAGGCGTATGCGACCGGCACGACCGTGAGAACACAGTATGCCGCAAAGGCAAGAGACGTCCTCCTTCACGAAAATCTCGAAGGCGACCAGCTCGTGGTTCCCTCCATCGACGGAATCAAGTCCCTCGGGCACAACACCGAGTTGACGAAGGTCGAAATCAACGGCAAGACCTATGAGATCGCGCAGGAACACAAGGACGACGGCACGCCCGTAAACGACAGTCAGTACGACGTGCTCCGCATCGAAGTCAACGGGGTCGACCCGAAGGCAAAGTGGAACTTCTCCTTCACCGTCGCGCCGTATCATTACTATTCCGACGTCGCGAAATATCCCGTCAACATCGAGGAGAACAAGTTCGGTGTGAAATGGGCAAGCTATGACTTCCAGAAGGGCGTCATTCAGGGCAAGAACACCTGGGGACAGAGCAAAAACAAAGTCCCGCTCGGCGCAGGTCCCTATGTCGCAACCGACAACGGCGGCGAAACGGCGAGACCGGGCGCAAACGCCTTCCTCTCCAATAACGTTGTCTACTACAAATCCAATGCAAACTTCCTGCTCGGCGAGCCGAAGATCAAGAAGATGCAGTACCACGTCGTCAGCTCGGCAAACGCGCTCGGCGTGCTTCAAAGCGGGGAAGTTCACTTCGTCGAACCGCAGTTCACCAAAGCGAACCAGGAGCGTCTCGACGGCGAACTCAAATCCGTCGGCATTAAGTCCCTTTCGACCTGGCAGCTCGGCTACGGCTATATCGGCATCAACGCGGGCTATGTGCAGAACGTCAATCTCCGCCGCGCGATCATGTCGGCAATGAACACATCTCTCTCGCTCGACTACTACGTCGCCCAGACGGCGACGACCATCGCATGGCCGATGTCCCTCGTCTCGTGGGCATATCCCCGTACCGAAGGTCACACCTACGACGGCAGCCGTCCGCTCGCCTATAAGGACGACGTCAACGGCAAGTCGTATATGATGTACACGACCGAAGCCGCCGCAAAGGAAAAGATTCTCGGCTACATGGCGGACGCGGGCGCGGAGGAAGGCGACCCCCGCCTCAAACTCAAATTCACGATCGCAGGCTCCAACATGACCGAACACCCCGTCTACGCCGTGTTCCTGAACGCCATGAAGATCCTCAACGATTGCGGATGGAACATCGAGATCGCGCCCGACACCAACGCGCTCATCAAGCTCTCCACGGGTTCGCTCGCGGTATGGGCGGCGGCTTGGGGCTCGACGATTGATCCCGATATGTATCAGGTCTATCACAAGAACTCCACCGCGACGAGCACTCTTGCATGGGGCTACGACGACATCCTTGCCGACACGGGCACCTACGCCTACGAGAACGGCATCCTCAACCAGCTCGCGACCTATATCACGGACGCGCGCGAGACGGACGTCGAAGCGGAGCGCATTCCCCTCTACAAGCAAGCGATGAGCCTCGTTCTCGATCTTGCGGTAGAAATGCCCGTCTATCAGAGACAGACGCTCTACGCATACAACTCGAACGTCATCAAGGAAAGCACTTTCCCGCATGACGAAAACGGAGAACTCATCATCAACTCGTATTCCTCTCCTCTTTCGAGGATCTGGGAACTTGAATTTGCCGACTAATTTCTTCGGAGCAGCCACATGCTGAAATATATTCTCAAAAGACTGGGATTGTCCGTCCTCATTCTGATCGGCGTATCCCTGATCGTCTACATCCTCATCCGGTGCATGCCCGTCTCTTTCGTCGAGAGCAAGATCGCCGCAATGAACCAGGGCGGCGTGCAGGTTCCGAAGGAGACCGTGGACGCGATGTACGAGATGTACGGACTTGCCGATTCGAGCTTCCTCGGAATCCTGAAAGGCTACGGTTCGTGGCTCAACGCGCTTCTGCACTTCGACCTCGGGCAGAGCTTCGTCTACGGCGACTCCGTCCTCAACGTCATCGTTGAGCACATGGGCGTCTCGTTTGCGATCGCTTTCATCGCGATCATCTTCGAGTACCTCATCGCGATCCCGCTCGGCGTCACCGCGGCGACCCACCAGTATTCGGTCAGAGACTATGTCGTCACGATCATCGTCATGGTCGGTATTTCCCTGCCCTCCTTCTTCTTTGCGCGCGTCCTGCAAAACGTGTTCGCGCTCAAACTCGGATGGTTCCCGTCCGCAGGCATGGAGAACACCGCCGCGGGTTATAAGGGGATCTTCCGCCTTCTCGATCAGTTGAAGCATATCGCGCTCCCGCTCATTGCAATGGTCATTCTGAGCATCGGCGGAACGATGCGATATATGCGGACGAACATGCTCGAAGTCCTCAATTCGGACTATATCCGTACGGCGCGGGCAAAGGGGCTCAAAGAGTCGAAGGTCATATATAAGCATGCGTTCCGCAACACGATGATCCCGATCGTCACAATGATGGCGGGGATCCTGCCCACGCTGTTTTCGGGCGCGATGATCACCGAGCAGATTTTCGACCTGCCCGGCATCGGAAATGTCGCGCTGAAAGCGACCGTCTCGGCGGATATCCCCTTCATCATGGGTTATAACATGTTCCTTGCCATTCTGAGCGTCGTGGGCGTGCTTCTCTCCGACCTCATGTACATGGTTGTGGACCCGCGCGTCAAACTCGCGTAAGGGGGGACGAAGATGGAAGAGAAAGACAACAACCTGTTCCCCGAAACGGAGGAGTTCAATCCGATGGCGGAGACGGAGGGCGTCGCGCCCATCGAGGAGGGAGAAAAACCCCTCGACCGGAACGTGCGCCTCATGTCGCCCGGCAGAATGGTCGCGCGCAGATTTTTCCGTTCCAAACTGAGCATCATCGGTCTCGTCATGATTCTGGCGCTGCTCCTCTTCTGTTGGTTCGGTCCCGTGTTCTATTCCCGTTGGGATGAGCGCATACCCGATTCCAACGGACAGATCGAATACAACTACAAGACATTCCAGGTGGAAGCTGCCGACGGAACGACGTACGAAGTCCGTCAGGTCATCGAAGTGCGGAAGGGGACGAACACCTTCGCGCCGCCCGGACCCGATCATCTGCTCGGGACGGACGACAGCGGGCTCGATGTCTTTGTCCGTCTCATGTACGGCGGGCGCGTGTCGCTGTCCATCAGTTTCATCGCCGTCTTTGCCATCACGATCATCGGCGTCATTCTCGGCGGTATCGCGGGCTACTTCGGCGGCTGGGTGGACAACGTCATCATGCGTCTTTGCGACATTCTGATGTGTCTGCCCGGGCTTCCCATCCTCTTGATCTTAGGGTCCATTCTCGACGCAATGGAAGTCCCGGGAGAGAGCCGGATCTACTACCTCATGATCTTTTTGACGATCTTCTCATGGGCGGGGACGGCGCGTCTCGTGCGCGGGCAGATCCTCTTCCTGCGGGAGCAGGAATACATGGTCGCCGCGGAAGCGATGGGCTTCTCGACTTCGAGAAAGATCTTCAAGCACCTCGTTCCCAACGTCTTGCCGCAGCTCATCGTCTCCATGACGCTCTCGCTCGGCAGCATGATCCTGTATGAGGCGTCGCTCTCCTATCTCGGACTCGGAACGCAGGCGCCGAACGCGTCGTGGGGCACGATGGTCAACCTTACGAACAATGAGGATATTCTGAGAAACTACTTCAATATCTGGGGGCCTCCCGGCATCTGTATCATCATCGCCGTGCTCGGGTTCAACTTCGTCGGCGACGGGCTCAGAGACGCCCTCGATCCCAAAATGAGGAGATAGCATGAATTTCAAGAAAAAGAGCGACGACTCGGCAAAAAAGTCCGAGAAACATTACCTCTCGGGGAAAGAAATCCGTGCCATCGCCAAAGAGAACAACAAGGTCATGCGCCGCCTCGAAAAATATAAGCGGCGCAAGGCTCCCGAGGAGGAATTTCTCGGCGAGATGAAGGATCCCGCCGACATTCTCGAAGTGGAGGATCTGCATTCCTATTTCTTTACCGATCAGGGCGTTGTCAAGGCGGTGAACGGCGTGACGTTCAGCGTCCCGCAGGGCTCCACCGTCGGCATCGTCGGCGAATCGGGCTGCGGGAAGTCGGTCACGAGCATGTCCATCATGCGCCTTTTGCAGGGACCGCAGGGGCAGATCTATTCGGGATCCATCCGGTTCAAGTCATACGATTTCAAACGCGACGAGAAGGGGAAACCCATTCCGATCTGGGACGACGACGAAAACGGCGAGCCCGTCTATGAGGAGATCAAGGACAGGCACGGCAAGGTCAAACTCGACAAGAACGGAAAGCCCCTCACCGAACGGCGGCAAAAGCGCGACCGCTATGGCACCAAGCTCTATGAAATGGAGGAGAAGGTGTTCGACATCGCGAAGATGCCCACGAAGGAGATGTACCGTCTCCGCGGCCGTCAGATCGCCATGATCTTTCAGGAGCCGATGACTTCGCTCAACCCCGTGTTCACGATCGGCAACCAGCTCGACGAAGTGACGCTGTTGCACGTCCCGGGCGCGACGAAGGAGGAGGCGAAGCGCCGTTCCATCGAGATGCTCAATCTCGTCGGGATCGCGATGCCCGAACGCGTCTATAATTCCTACCCGCACGAACTTTCGGGCGGCATGCGCCAGCGCGTCATGATCGCAATGGCGCTCGAAGGCAATCCCCGCCTCATCATCGCGGACGAGCCGACGACCGCGCTCGACGTCACGATTCAGGCGCAGATTCTCGACCTTCTCAGAGGGCTCAAAGACAGTATCAACGGTTCCATTCTGCTCATCACGCACGATCTCGGCGTCATCGCGGAGATGGCGGACTACGTCGTCGTCATGTATGCGGGCAGAATCATCGAACAGGGGACGGCTTCCGAGATCTTCCATCATCCCATGCACCCGTACACGATCGGGTTGCAGAAGAGCAAACCCACGATGGATTCCGAGTCCGATTCCCTCTTCAATATCCCGGGGAACGTGCCCAATCCCATCGACATGCCCGACTATTGCTACTTCCGCGAGCGCTGTTCGGGCTGCAAAGAGATGTGCTACGGCGAATATCCCAAGATGGTGCAGGTGAGCCCGACCCATTGGGTCGCTTGCCATCTGTACGGGGGAGAAAACCCGAAGGAGAACGCAGATGAGAACTGAGAATGCAAATCGGGAAGAGCTCGACTTCGACGACGCTGCGGAAGCCGTAAAGGAGCGGGAACTGCGCGAGGAACTCGTGCGGGAAGAGGAAGCTCTTCCGCCCGATCCCGACGCCCTGCTCGAAGTCAGACATCTCAAAAAATTCTTCTCCCTCAAAAAGACGATCACGGGCAGGACGACTGTCTGGCTCCGCGCCGTGGACGACGTCTCGTTCAAGCTCAAAGCGGGGGAGACGATCGGCATCGTCGGCGAGTCCGGCTGCGGCAAGACGACGCTCGGCAGAACGGTTCTGAAACTTCATCAGCCCACGGACGGGCAGATCTTCTTCGAGGGACAGGACATCGCGAAATTTAAGCCGTCCAAGATGCGCGGTTTGCGCACGAAGATGCAGATCATTTTCCAGGATCCCTATTCCTCCCTGCCGCCGCGGAGCACGGTCGGCGGAATCCTCTCGGAGCCCGTCAAAGTGCACAAGATCGTCCCCAAGACGGAGATCAAAGACTACGTCCTCAAAATTATGGAGCAGTGCGGGCTTAGGGATTACTACTATGAGCGGTATCCGCACGAATTCTCGGGCGGACAGCGCCAGAGAATCTGTATCGCCCGCGCGCTGACCGTCCAGCCCAAGCTCGTTGTCTGCGACGAGCCCGTCTCCGCGCTCGACGTCTCCATTCAGGCGCAGATCATCAACCTTCTGAGAAGGTTGCAGACGACGATGGGCTTCACCTATATGTTCATCTCGCACGATCTGTCCGTCGTCAAACATATTTCCGACCGCATCGGCGTGATGTATCTCGGCTCGATGGTGGAGTTCGGCGACAAGAAGAGTATCTTCACAAATCCCCTGCATCCCTACACGCAAGCGCTGTTTTCGGCGGTTCCCAATCCGAATCCCGACGTCAAGATGCAGCGGATCGTTCTGAACGGGGATATTCCCTCCCCCGCGCATCCGCCCAAAGGGTGCAAGTTCCATACGCGCTGTCCCAAAGCGATGGAGATCTGCGCCCATATCACGCCCGAATACCGGGAGTATGAGCCCGGGCACTTCGCGGCGTGCCACTGCTATCCGCAGGAGGATTGATGTCGAACCGTAAGAAACAGGACAACGCGCAGGATCGCGGCGCGGAAAAGGAGAAAAAGGTAAAGATCGTCTATTACGACGACGGCTCCACCGTTGCCGATATGAGCGGCACGAAGCGGAAAGCGCCGATGGGGAAAACGACCTTCCGCGAAAAGATGCGCACCTTTTTCGGGGTCATGAAGAGAATGGTCCTTCCCATGCTGTGCACGCTTACGGCGTTTACGTTGATTTATATCATCCTGCTCGCGATTACGGGAAAACTTTAACGGAATATTTGCGGCCGGCGCATTCGCGCCGGCCGCGGCATTTATGGGCGGAATTGCCGAAAATTGGGCAAGAAGGAAACAATTTGTCGGGAAACGGCGGAGAAAAAGCGCGGATTGAATGATTCTCCGCTTGACAAAACTTTGTCCGTAAGGGTATAATATAAGAAAATATATAACCCGAAGCGACTTATGGGGAAGAAACTTTCCAAACGCGCAAAAAAGAATCTTCTGAATATTCTCTTCCTCTCCTTGCTTGTGGGGGTTACTTTAATCGTACTCTTTACCTGCAACAAGGAGCTCAATTTCGAGAACATCGGGAAATTCTTTGCCGATTGCGCGCCCCGTTGGTGGTGGCTCGTGGCGGCGTTTCTTGCGTCCGCGCTGTTTGTCGTCTTTGAGGGGCTGAGCGTCTTTTTTATTCTGCGCGGGCTCGGGGAGAGACCCCGTCTCTTCTCTTCCGTCGTGTATTCCTCGGCGGACATCTATTATTCCGCGATTACGCCGTCTGCGACGGGCGGACAGCCCGCCTCCGCCTACTACATGGTAAAGGACGGGATCGGCGCGGGCAAATCTTCCTTTGCCCTTGTCTTTAATCTCATCGGATATACGACGGCGATCATCGTGATCGGCGCGGTTGCGTTCATCGTCCGTCCTACGTTTTTCGGAGCGATCGAGAATTGGTTCGTCCATCTGCTCATCATCCTCGGATTTGTGATTCAGGCGCTCCTGCTCGCCTTCTTCATCGCCTGCATGTTCTGGGGCGGGGCGGTCAAGAAGATGGGCAACGGCGTCATCACGCTGCTCACAAAGATCCGCCTCGTCAAAAAACCGGAGAAGTGGCGGGAACGCCTCAACGAAGAAGTCCTCAAATACAAGGAATGCCGCGCCGCGATCCGCGAAAAACCCGGCATGTCCTTTGCGAACTTCCTGTTCAACCTCGCACAGCGGATTTGCCATGTGCTCGTCTCCTGTTTCGTCTGCATGGCGGCGAGATCGGACGTGCCGTTTTTCGATCTCTTTGTGCTCGAATCCTTTGTTCTGGTGGGATATAATTCCATTCCGCTTCCGGGCGGGGTCGGAGCGTTTGAATTTTTGTATCTGAATATCTATTGTATCCGCTTCGAGGACGCGTTCATCCTCTCCGCCATGATGGTCACGCGGGTGATCTCCTATTATCTGAGGATGTTCGTCTGCGGAGGGATCACGCTCGGATATCATGTGAGCCTCATGCGCCGCAAGCCCGATGTGATGCGGGAAGAGGAAGAGGCGGAACATCGGGAGGAGCCGACCCATTCCGAATAGCCCGGGACCCCGCCCGGGGAGAAAATCCGGAAAAACACAGGAGAAATCGTATGGAGAATGAAAAGAAAAAATTGCCGCGCAGACCGTTCGTCGGGTTCTGGCACTACGGCGTCATCCTGACCTACATATCCGTCGTGGCGGCGGTCGTCGGGATCTTTCTTTCCGCGACGATCGGACCGTTCTGGGGAGTTGTCTGTCTGTTCGTCTCGGGGCTGTGCGACGCCTTCGACGGCGTCGTCGCAGGCACGCGCAAACATCGCACGGCGCAGGACCGCAAGTTCGGCGAACAGATCGACTCTTTGAGCGATCTCGTGGCGTTCGGCGTCGCCCCCGTTGCAATCGGTTACTTCCTGGGCATGAAGAAATGGTACTATATGATCGTGTTCTGCGTCTTTGTGCTCTGCGCGCTCATCCGCCTCGCCTATTACAACGTCACCGAAGAGGAGCGCGTTGCAAAGGGCGAGGGGAAACGGAAGTCGTTCGAAGGACTGCCCGTGACCAACGTCGCAATCGCAATTCCGATCTTCTTTATCATCGCAACGATGTTCTCGGCGCCGCTTGCGACCTATCTCATCATGACGGGCGGGTATCTTCTCACGGCGTTTCTGATGGTATTCCGCTTCCGCATGCCCAAAGCGGGACCGGTCGGCGTGATCGTCGCGGTGCTCATCGTCACCGCGCTCGTCATCGGGCTCTCCTGTATCCGCGTCTTTGTGTGCGGCATGCCTCTGACCGAGTGGATCCCCGCGCCGTGATCCGTCCCGCGTCCGCCGAACCCGTCCGGCGGAAAAAAAATTGAGTTATGAGAACCGTGGTCCGAGCCGTCCCCGCAAAGGGACCGGAATTTCTATACAACACCAAATCCGGAGCGATTTTGCTCCGCCTTGTTACCGCACGGTGGGTCTCCCGCTTTGCGGGCGTTTTTCTTGACAGCAGACTTTCAAGGCGCCGCATCGGGAAATTCGTCAGGGCGCACGGCATTCGCATGGAGGAGTATCTCCCCGAGAAGTACCAAAGTTTCAATGCGTTCTTCACCCGCCGCATCCGTCCCGAACTGCGCCCCTTCGACCCCGCGCCCGAGGCGCTCTGTTCCCCCTGCGACGGGCTCGTCTCCGTCTATCCCGTCACCGCGGAGGGGACGTTCCGCGTGAAGGGATTCGATTATACCGCGGAGACGCTCTTGGGCAGCGCCGGGCTCGCGCGGAAATATCTCGGCGGGCTGTGCGTCGTCATC
>CANRGR010000030.1 GCA_947630245.1 uncultured Clostridia bacterium
TCCGATCCGGATCGTATCTTCGCTTTTCATCTCTTTTCTCCTTTGCTTTTTTTCAGCGCGTCGCGCTCATAGGCGCGGACGATCTTCATGACGAGCGGATGCCGCACGACGTCCTTCTCCGTCAGCGTGCAAACGCGGATCTCCTCGATGTCTTTCAGCAGGGCGACCGCCTGTTTCAACCCGCTCGTCTTGCCGTCGGGAAGATCGGTCTGGGTGAGATCTCCCGTGACAACCATGCGGCTCCCCTCGCCGAGACGGGTCAAAAACATCTTCATCTGCTCCCGCGTCGCGTTCTGCGCCTCGTCGAGGATCACGAATGCGTTCGAGAGGGTGCGTCCCCGCATGTAGGCGAGCGGCGCGACTTCGATCGCACCCTTTTCCATGAGTTTCTGATAGATGTCCGATCCGAACATCTCCTGCAACGCGTCATAGAGCGGACGGAGATAGGGATCGACCTTGTTCTGCAAATCCCCGGGCAGAAACCCGAGCTTTTCCCCCGCCTCGACGGCGGGTCTCGTGAGAATGATCTTTTCGACCTGCTTCCCCTTGTATGCCGCCACCGCAAGACAGACGGCAAGATAGGTCTTGCCCGTTCCCGCGGGTCCCACGCCGAAGGTGATCGTGCTGTGCTTGATCGCGTTTACATACTCTTTTTGCCCTACCGTCTTGCATTTGACGGGCTTTCCGCGCGATGTGACCGCGATGACGTCCTGCATGATCCCGCCGATATCGGAGGCATGTCCCTCCCGCGCAAGCTCGATGCAGTACAGAAGATTCCCCTTTTCGACAATCTCCCCCGCCTCCACAATGGCAAGCAGACCGCGGATCACTTCGCCGCCGACGTCCGCATTCTCTTCCTCGCCTTCGAGCACGATCTTCGTGTCCTCGACGCGGGCGGAGAGCGCAAGCTCGCGCGTGATTACGGCAAGATTTTCATCAAAGACGCCGAGCACCCGCTGCAACTTGTCCAGCGCTCCCGTCTCGATCGTAACCGACTTTGTCAATGGTACTCCCCCGAACGATCGTTCTTCAATCCAGATTCATCGCCGCGCTCGCCCGCGCCTTGCCCGTGACGAGCCAGCCGTCTCCCGCGCGCTCCGTTTTCAGCTCCGAAATGTCGCCGAATTCGAGATACGCGGCGTTTTTCGCCTCCTCTTCCGTCCCCGCATAGTGCGCGGAGACGTCGAATTCCACCGTGACGCGCGCGATCACGACGACTGCCTCCGTCCGCGTTCCGTAGACGGCGGCGTCCTGCACGACGATCTCTCCCTGCGATACCGCCGCGCCCACCTCGACCGCGGGCGTGCCGCGGACGATAATCAGCTCCGTCACTCTTCCCGCATGCGGCGCGCGCAGGGGTTCGTGGACGGGCACAGCGTCCTCCTCGGCGGCCTCGATTTCGACGGTCAGGATTCCCCCGTCAAGGCGCAGCGAGCAAAAGCTCACGCGGGGCAGGGCGAGGATTTCCGCCGCGATGGGAGACGTGTCCTTCGGAAAGGCGGAGAGCGGAGCGACGCCGCTTCGAAGCAGCACGTCGCGCACCTGCGCCTCGTAATATGCGCCGCTTCCCACCACTTCGATCTTCATGACCCGCGTGCCGAGCCACGACGCAAGGAGAAAGAACAGCGCGCCCCCGATCAGAAGTCCCGCCGCGTCTAAGCATTTTCGGCAGAGCAAAGAGAGCCCGCGGCGGCGCACCTCTTTTACATTATAACACGAACCGCGCAAAATTGCAAAAACTTTTTCGAGATCTTTTCGCGCAACCTCCAACGTGAGCTCGTTTTTTTTCGTCTTTCTTGCGGAATAGACGGGAATCCCCGCGCGCGCGAGCTTCTCCGCCGCGCCGACGGGCGTCAGAGAGGAGACGACGAGCACCGCTCTCCCCGCCTTCATTGCCGTTCCACCTTGAAAATTTCGCCCTTCACCGCCGCGTCTCCGCCGAAATATTTTCCGAGAGACAGATTCCGGCCCTCCACGCGCACGCTCCCCTTTCTGCCGCGAAAGACGATCGCCGTGTCCGAGAACTCGACGATGCGCTTCACGTTCTGGAAGTACCCGCCGCTCCCGTCCACGACGGTATAATATACGTTTGCGCCCGCCTCCGCCTTCAACGCGCCGAAAATTTCGGAAATCAGCCTCATACTTCCCTATTTTATGCGATCGCGCGGCGTTTTACAACCGCTTGGGCGCGGCAATGCGGCGCAGAAAACCTCCGAAGCAGAAAAATCCCGTCCCCCAAAAAGAGGACGGGATTTCCGGTTTTGAGAAATTACAGTTCCGCGAAGTATTTGATCGTACGAACCATCTGAGAAGTATAGGAATTCTCGTTGTCGTACCAGGAGACGACCTGAACCTGATAGGTGTCGTCGTCGATCTTCGCGACCATCGTCTGCGTTGCGTCAAAAATGGAGCCGTGGGTCTCGCCGATAATATCGGAGGAAACGAGGGGTTCTTCGGTATACCCGAAGGAAGCGGAAGCCGCCGCCTTCATCGCCGCGTTGATGCTGTCCTTCGTGATGTCCGTGCCCTTGACGACCGCGACGAGCAAAGTCGTGGAACCCGTGCAGACGGGAACGCGCTGTGCGGAGCCGATCAACTTGCCGTTGAGTTCGGGAATGACGAGACCGATCGCCTTCGCCGCGCCCGTGGAGTTGGGAACGATGTTGCATGCGGCGGCGCGCGCACGGCGGAGATCGCCCTTACGGTGAGGACCGTCGAGAACCATCTGGTCGCCCGTGTAAGCGTGAACGGTGGTCATGATGCCGCTGACGACGGGATACGCGTTGTTGAGCGCATACGCCATCGGGGCGAGGCAGTTGGTCGTGCAGGACGCCGCGGAGATGATGGTATCCGTGGGTTTGAGCGTCTTTTCATTGACGCCGAACACGATGGTGGGAAGGTCGTTGCCGGCGGGAGCGGAGATGACGACTTTCTTCGCGCCTGCGTCGATGTGCGCCTGGCTCTTCGCTTTGGAAGTGTAGAAGCCCGTGCATTCGAGGACGACGTCTACGCCGATTTCCTTCCAGGGAAGGTTGATTGCGTCTTTCTCTTTGTAGATCGTGATCGTCTTTCCGCAGACGGTGATCGTGCCTGCTTCGTCGTCTGCGGAGACGGTGTCTGCATGCTCGTATCTGCCCTGAGCGGAATCGTACTTCAAAAGATGCGCAAGCATCGTGGGGCTCGTAAGATCGTTGATCGCAACGATCTCGTAGCCTTCGGCGCCGAACATCTGACGGAACGCGAGACGGCCGATCCGACCGAATCCGTTGATTGCAACTCTTACATTCGCCATGATAAAAAAATCCTCCGATATTCGGTTGCCCGCAGGGGGCACCGTTTTTCACCTAAGCATTTTAACACACTTTTTTCCGTTCGTCAATAGCAAATCGGAAATTTTTCCCATTCGTCGATCTTCGGGAAATTTCGCGCTTTTCCGCGCGGGAATTGCTACGATCACCCGAGAAAGGCGAGCACTTCGTCGAACATTTTGTCGGGCGCGACGGACGTCTTGAAGCGGAACGGCTTATACCTCAGCGCTTTGAGACTCTCGGGCACCTTCATCGCCGTGATGAGATGAATCCGCTTGATTCCCTTGAAGCTGTCCTTTACGTCGTTGCCCGTGAGCGCATAATAGACCGCCTGCGGGAATTTATAGGGGCTCGCCGTGGAGACGACGACCATCTGCCGCCGCTCGGCGTTGACGTCGTCGGCAATCTTGTGTTCGTATTCGCGCGCCGCGTGCATCGCGACCCCCGTGTGCGTGTCGAGCGGATAGTTGAACTCCGTGAAAAATTCGTACATGCAGTCCACGGTATCCTCCTCGTTCGCAAAGGCGCCGAAGAATTTCTCTCTCAGCGCCATGAGTTCCTCGGCGCGGAGGGAATACCTTCCCGTCGAGGCGAGCGACTTCATGCGCTCGACCGTGAGAGCGGGATCCCTGCCCGTGAGTTCGAAGAGGAGCCGTTCGAGATTGGACGAGACGAGAATATCCATCGAGGGAGACATCGTCTTGACGAGCGTGCGCTTTCTGTCGTACGTCCCCTTGTTGATGAAGTCCGTGAGGACGTTGTTGCGGTTGGACGCGCAGATGAGTTTCCCGACGGGAAGTCCCATCTGATTCGCATAATAGGCGGCGAGAATGTTCCCGAAGTTGCCCGTGGGAACGGCAAAGTCCACCCTGTCCCCGTTTTTGATCTGTCCGGACGAGATGAGATCGCAGTAGGCGGAAAAATAATAGGCGATCTGGGGAATGAGCCTGCCGACGTTGATGCTGTTGGCGGAGGAGAGGAGCACGCCCTTTTCGCGGAGCTTGTCCCTGCATTCCGCGGAGCGGAAGATGCGCTTGACGCCCCCCTGACAGTCGTCGAAGTTCCCCCGCACGCCCACGACGTTGACGTTCTCCCCGTCCTGCGTGCACATCTGCATCTTCTGCATCTTGGAGACGCCGTCGTCGGGATAGAAAACCATGACTTTGACGCCCGGCGCGTCGCGGAAACTTTCGAGGGCAGCCTTGCCCGTATCCCCGCTCGTCGCCGTGAGAATGAGAATCTCCTCCTTCACGCCGCACAGATCGCACCCCTTTCTCAATAAATAGGGCAAAATGGCGAGGGCGAGATCTTTGAAGGCGCAGGTGGGACCGTGGAAGAGTTCGAGAAGAAAGAGCCCGTCCTCGATCTTGACGAGGGGCGCGGGATCGCCGTCGTCAAACTGCGCATAGGCGTTTTTCAGCGCGCCGAAGAGCTCGTCCTGCGGATAGTCGTCGAAATACTTCCCGAGAATGCGCGCCGCGCGCTCGGGATAGTCCATTCCGATCATCTCTTCGATCTCGGCGGGCGAGACCGCGGGGAAATATTCGGGGACGTACAGTCCGCCGCCCTCCGCCATGCCGCGCACAACCGCCTCCGCTCCCGTGACGGATTCTCCCCCTCTTGTACCGATAAAATTCATGATGCCTCCGTTTTTTCCGATCCGCATGCTCAAACCGTCCCGCGGCGCGGGACGGTTCCATCGTTCAAATTCGCCGTCCGGTATGAGACGGGCGTTCCTTCCCCGGACAAAAAGAAACCCGTTTCTCTGTTACAGATATTTCTTCGCAAAATCGGGAAGATCCTCTTCCGCGCAACTGCAAGTGATGTAAAGACGGATCCCGCGGAGCTGGGCAACCTTGTCGAGCATATAGAAGAGCTGCGCCATATCTTTGAGATCCTTTCCGGCGATGCGCGCCACGCCGTCCACAAAGACGTATTCGTTGTCGTAATTTCCGGCGATCGTGCCCTTGATGAATCCGCAGAGCGCGTCCTCGCCCGCTACGGAATAATCCGTCACGTCGATAAAGCGGATCTCCCGCCTCAGATCGTACATATAACGCTTGGTATCGGTGATGAAAATCAGATGTCCCTTTGCCTCCGAGATCGCGGAATTCGCCGTGTCGATAATCCGCTTGGTTTTTCCGCTGCCCTTCGGTCCGCAAATGATTTTGATCATAGAATCCTCCTTGTCCGCGCTCTTTTTTCTTGCACGGCTCCGATCATTCTTATTGTAACAAATTTTTCGCTCTCTTTCAAGGGGTTTTTGAAAAAAAGTTTCCTTTTTTGTAACGAATTTATTGTAAGCTCATCACAAACGCGTCGATCCGGTCTAAGCCTTCGAGCATGTCGCGCATGGAGAGCGAATAGCTCAGGCGCACGCAGTCGTCCGCGCCGAACGCCTTCCCGGGCACGACCGCGACCTTCGCCGCGTCGAGCAGGGCGTCCGCAAAATCGACGGAGTCGGCGATCAGCTTGCTCCCGAACTTCTTCCCGTACGTCCCGCCGACGACGAGCATCGTGTAGAACGCGCCCTCGGGAATCACGCAGTAGATGTTTTCCATCTCGGAAATCCGCTCGATCATCGCAAGACGGCGGCGGGAAAAGCGCGCAACCATCTCCTCGACGGACGCCTCGGGCGAATTGAGCGCCTTGATCGTCGCGTACTGCGCAATGGAGTTGGGATTGCTCGTCGCGTGGCTCTGGAAGGAGTCGATCGCGCGGGCGATGTCGGGCGGCGCGGCAAGATAGCCGATCCGCCAGCCCGTCATGGCGTAGGTCTTGGACACGCCGTTGACGGTGATTGTGAGATCCTTCATCTTCTCCGAACACGCCGCCATCGAGAAGGGACGCACGGAGCCGTAGACGAGCTTTTCATAGATCTCGTCGGAGAGGACGAAGATGCCCGCCTCCTCGCAGACGGCGGCGAGCGCGCGGGTCTCCTCTTCGGAATAGACCGCGCCCGTCGGGTTGCAGGGAGAGTTGAAGAGGAAGAGTTTCGTCCTCGGCGTGATCGCGGCGCGGAGCTGTTCGGCCGTGATTTTGAACCCCGTCTTTTTGCTCGCCCGCACGATGACGGGCACACCGCCGCACACCCGCACGACCTCGGGATAGGTGAGCCAATAGGGCGCGGGAATGATGACTTCGTCCCCCTCGTTGAGGAGGGCAAAGCAGACGTTGAAGATGGAATGTTTCGCTCCGTTCGAGACGATAATCTGCGACGGTTCGTAATCGAGCCCGTTGTCACGGCGGAATTTACTGCAAATCGCCCTGCGCAGCTCGGGAAGTCCCGAGGAAGGAGTGTATTTGGTCTGTCCCTTGTCGAGGGCGAGCTTGGCGGCGTCGATGATGTGCTCCGGTGTGGAAAAATCGGGCTCTCCCACGCCGAAATTGACGACGTCCTCGCCCGCCGCCTTCATCTGTTTCGCCTTTGCGCTGATCGCAAGCGTCTGCGAGGGCGAGATGCTGCCCATTCGTTTCGCAAGTCTGTCCATCTCTTCTCTTACTCCCCTTCCGCAAGTCTGCGCTCCCTGTCGGCGCGCGCGAGCGCGTCGATCATCTCGTCCAGCCCGCCCGCGAGCACTTCCTCCATGTTGTGCACGCTCAGCCCGATCCTGTGGTCGGTGATGCGGGTCTGGGGAAAATTATAAGTGCGGATCCGTTCGCTCCGGTCGCCCGTACCCACGAGACTGCGGCGGTTTGCCGCCTCGGCGGAATTTTGCTTTGTCCTGTAATGATCCAAGAGACGCGCCCGCAGCACGCGGAACGCCTTCTCCTTGTTTTTGAGCTGGCTGCGCTCGTCCTGACAAGTCACGACGATCCCCGTCGGAAAATGGGTGAGGCGGATCGCCGTCTCCGTCTTGTTGACCTTCTGCCCGCCCGCGCCCGACGAGCGGAACAGATCGACGCGGACGTCCTTTTCGTCGATTTCGACCTCGACGTCCTCCGCCTCGGGGAGCACGGCGACGGTCGCCGTGGACGTATGGATGCGCCCCTGCGATTCGGTCTCGGGGACGCGCTGGACGCGGTGCACGCCGCTCTCGTATTTGAGCCGCCCGTACGCGCCCTTGCCGCTGATGTTGACGATCGCCTCCTTGACCCCGCCGAGCTCGGTCTCGTTGAGATCGACGATCTCCCAGCGGTATTTCTTCTTTTCGCAGTATCCGCGGTACATGCGGTATAGCTCGGACGCAAAGAGCGCGGCCTCGTCTCCACCCGCACCCGCGCGGATTTCGAGCGTACAGCCGCGATCGTCGTTTTTATCTTTGGGCAAAAGAAGCAGCCGGAGTTCCTCCGAAAGTTCTTCCAGCCGCCGTTCTATCTCATATCCTTCCGCGAGCAGGAGTTCCTTCATCTCCCCCGTCTCGTGTTCCGCCTCCGAAAGGGCGGCGCTTCTCTCCCGCTCCGCGGAGACGTATTGTTTGTATTTTTCCGCAATCTCTTCGAGTTCCGCGCGCTCTTTGGAGAGCCGCGTCCATTCCCCGAGATCGGCGAGGATCCCGGGCTCGGACAGCCGCTCGGTGAGCGCGGTGTAGCGGTCGTAAATTTCTTTTACCTTTTCCAGCATGTCAGAAAACAATTTTGACGAAGCGATCCTTGCCTTCGAGATCCTTGACGATCATCGCATAGTCGCAACGGGGGAAGATTTTGAGGATTTCCTTTGCCTGATCCTCGGCGCATTCCATGATGAGCATGCCGCCGCGCGCCATGAAGCGGTTGACCTTCTGGGCGATTCTGCGATAAAATTCGAGACCGTCCGCGCCGCCGTCGAGGGCGAGCCTCGGCTCGAATTCCCGCACTTCGCGCTGCAAGGAGGCGATCTCCTTGCTCGGGATATAAGGCGGGTTGCATGTAATGAGATTGAATTTTCCGCGGATATTTTCGAACAGGTCGGACTTTACGACCGTGACGTTCGCCTTGTTGAGACGCACGTTGATGCGCGCGACTTCGAGCGCGTCGTCGGAGATGTCCGCCGCGGTGACGGTGATATTCTTGTCCTTTGCCGCCTCGCACGCCACGGCGATCGCAACCGCCCCGCTGCCCGTGCACAGATCGAGGACGTTGTCCCCTTCCCGGAGCGCGCCGAGCGCCTGTTGGACGAGGATCTCCGTCTCGGGACGGGGAATGAGCACCCGTTCGTCCACTTTGATGCGGTACCCGTAAAATTCGGTGTCGCCGAAGATGTACCAGAGCGGTCTGCCCGTGAGCCGCTCCTCGAAGAGGGAGAGGATTCTGCCGCACTCGGCGCGCGAAATGACGCGCTCCGTTTTGAGTTCGCTCCGCGGGATATTCAGCGTGAGCGAGAGAATCCACTCCGCGTCGGACGCGTCGATCTCCGCCTCCTTGAAGCGCCTCGTCATCATCTGATAGAGCTTGGAGAGCTTCGTCTCGGTGACGAACGTCTTTTCGGGGGACTTGGGATCGGCGTCCATATCGAGCGCCTTTTGAAAGGCGAGGATCGCGCATTCGATCATTTTGTCGTCGGGTTCGCGGGTCGTGAGCCGCTGCAACAGATATCCGGGCGCTTTGAGCGGCAATAAAAGCGGGGTCTGGAAGCGCGCCAAAAAGCGCAATACTTCATAGGAAATTCCCGCGACGACGGGCAAAAGCAATAGCTTGATGAGAAATTTGATGACGAAATTGAGCTGGACCCACGGAGTCGTGATGACGCCGCCGAGCGCCCAACCGACGACGGCAAACAGCAAGATCGCGATGATCATGACGATGAACAGGAACGTCGTGCCGCAGCGGTCGTGCATGCGGGAACAGGTCCTGACGTTCTCCACCGTGAGCGGCATGCCGTATTCGTAACAGTTGATCGTCTTATGTTCCGCCCCGTGATAGCCGTACGTCTCGCGCAGAGAGCGGAAGAGAAGGGTGAACAGAATGTAAAAAATGAAGATGACGAGACGGAATCCGCCCTCCACGAGATAGTACCAGAGCGTATCGAGAGACGTCTCCGCTGAATGGGTCTGCCAGCCGACGGCGTTCGAGATCGCCTCGGCGCAGATCTGCGGGATGAAGAGGAAGAGCCCGAGCGCAATGACGACGCCGAGGAAGGTGGAGACCATCGTCAAAATCTCCGTGACGCTGACCTTCCACTTTTCGGCGACCCATTTATTGAGTTTGGGCGGCGCTTCGTCCTCGTCGTCGGCGATCGCGACCTCCGAACTGCGCAAGAGAGCCTGCATGCCTCCGACGAGCGAAAGCACAAAATTGACGACGCCGCGTACAAAGACAAGGCGCATCCACTTCTTCCGTTTTTCGGGTGGCGTGATCCGCTTCGCTTCGAGATGAAGGGTGCCCTTATCGTCGCGCACTACGGTCGCCATGCCGCTTCTTCCGCGCATCATGACTCCCTGAATCACCGCCTGACCGCCGATGTAAGTACAATTCGTCTTTTTTTTCATGGCGTCCTCACTGCCGTTTCCCACCCCGAATCCGCAAAAAAAAGCAAAACAGCCCCTGAATGCGAGGCTGAAAGTGCTTAGATACCGTATCTCTTCTTGAACTTATCGACGCGACCGCCCGTGTCCACGAGTTTCTGCCTGCCCGTGAAGAAGGGGTGGCACTTACTGCAAATATCCACTTTGAGCACTTCGACGTCCTTCGTGGTGCCCGTTTTGAACGTTTCGCCGCAAGCGCAGACGACGGTCACTTCATGATACTTCGGATGAATATCCGCTTTCATTGTGAAATCACCTCACTTCGTTATTATCCCTGCCCGATGATTCGGACGATACAACAAAGATTATAACCGATTTTCCCCCGCTCGTCAACTGATTTTGGAATTGCATTCGGAAAAACTTCATTTCCTTCGCAAAAAAATCGCAAATTTCCCGTCGGACACTTTTATCCGAAAACGCTTGCAAATTGCGGCGCGCTGCGGTATAATATGAAAGAATAAGGCAGAAACCAAAAAAGGAGCCCACATGAACGTTTGGAAGCTGACGGCGGCGAAAAATCTGGTAAAATTCACAGAGGAACTTCGTCCCGAGGAGGAGAAGATCCGCGTCCGCGTGACGAAAGTATTCGTCAACGACGAGGACGGTCTGCTCTTTCAGGGGACGAAAAAGACAAAATACCCCATCGTGCCCGGACGCTTCGCGGTCGGTCTTGTCGCCGACGACAAGGGCGGCGCGCTCTTTCCCAAAGACTCCCGCGTCCTGCTCCACTACTTTCTCCCGGAAGAGGACACGGGAACGGAGAAAAAAGATTTCTTCGAGGACGCCTGCCGCGTCCGCGGTTCGACGACGGACGGTTTTTTGCGCGACTTCGTCTATGTCGGCAAGGATGAAATGACCCCCCTGCCCGACGCCGTGAACGATGAAAAGGCGCTCCTCGTCCATCATCTCGCGCTCGCGAAGGAGGCGATCGACCGCCTCGGCGTGCACAAAGGCGAACACATCGCCGTCATCGGCGGAAACGTGCTCGGAATCTTCATCTGCCGCCTGCTCATCTATCAACAGGCGTCCCCCATTCTCATCGACCGCCGTCCCCGGCGGCTCGAATTTGCGCAGAGCCGCGGCATCTACTACACCTCTCCCGACGACGCCTCCCTCATGGACTATCTCGGCAGAATCACGGGCGGACGGCTCGCGGACGGCGTGATCTACGTCGCCTGCGCGGGCGAAAACGACGTGGGACTGCCCGTCCGCGTGTGCTCCCCCGGCAAAAACATCGTCTATTGCGGACAGACGAGCGGCTCTCTCCCGCTCGACATCAACGAGACCATCAAAAAGCGGCTCACGGTGAGCGGCGTCCCCGACGGCACGGACTTCATCGAAAACGCGATCAATCTCATCGCGAGCAAGGCGATCGACGTCGCCCTGTTCAACGTCAACTCCGTCGGCGCCGACGGCGCGCCCCTCCTTCTCCGCTCTCTCGCGGAGGATCCCGAAAATTCGATCGGCGAAATCGACATTCTCAATCTGGTGTAATCCCCTTTCGGCGCGGGGATACATATATGAAATCTGCTGCGCCCAGAAAAATCAGGCGCTTTCTGAGCGGGAAACTGTTCCCGCTCGCGCTTTTGCTCATACTCGCCGCGGGCGCGTTTCTCTTTCTCGCGTTCCGCATGTCGGGCGCGCTCGCGCCCGTCGCGGCGCTCGAACGGATCTTCTCCGTGGGCGTCGCGCTCTTTCTCGTCAATTCCCCCCTGCCCTCCGAAAACCGCACGGCGAGGCTTTTGCTTCTCCTGCTCTTTCCGTGGCTGGGGGCGGTATGCTGTCTCTTTTTGCGGAGCCCCTCGCCGTCAGGTTGCCCCTCTTCGCCGCGGGACGGAAACGGTCTGTCCCGTGCGGTATTTTCGGTCTGCGGGGGAAGTTGCCGCGCGGCGAGCGCCGAATATCTTCCTTCGGGCAAGGAGATGGCGGAGCGGCTTCTTTCCGATCTCTCCCTTGCCGATCGGGAGATCTTTCTCGAATATTATATCCTCGCGCGGGGAGAATTTTTGGACGCCGTGCTCTCCGTACTCGAACGGAAGGCGCGCGAAGGGGTAGACGTGCGCGTTTTGTACGACGATTTCGGCTGTGCGCTCACCCTGCCCCGCTCCTTCCGCAAAACGCTGCGCGCCCGCGGCGTCAAAGTTGCCGTCTACCATCCCCTGCGCCCCTTTCCCTTCTCCGCCCTCAACCGCAGGGATCACCGCAAGATCGCCGTGATCGACGGGGAGATCGCCTACACGGGCGGGATCAATCTCGCCGACGAATACATCGGAAAACTCATCCGGTTCGGGCATTGGAAGGACACGGCGGTAAGGATTACGGGCGAACCCGCCCGCCGCTTCAAGGCGCTCTTTTTAAGCGCCTGGAATCACGGGAAATCCACCGAAAAATGCGACCCGTCTTGCGTTTCAGCCCCGAACGGCATTCCCTGCGCCGTCATTTCCGACGGTGCGGGCGGCACGAGAACGGGGGAAGAAGCGCTCCTGCAAATGCTTTCGCGGGCGGAGAAAAGGATCGTCTTGTGCACGCCCTATCTCGCCCCGACCGAACCCGTTTTCAACGCGCTGAAAGGCGCGGCGCGGGCGGGGACAGACGTGCGGCTCATGATCCCCCACATTCCCGACAAGCGCAGCGTGTTTGCGCTCACGCGCTCGGAGGCGCGGCGGCTCATGCGCTTCGGCGTAAACGTGCGAGAATACGCGGCGGGATTTCTGCATGCGAAATGCGTCGCCGCGGACGGGAAATATGCGGCGGTCGGATCCTACAATCTCGACGCGCGCAGTTTGCGCATTCAGGCGGAATGCGGAATTTTCTTCGAGAGCGAGGAGATGGCGCATTCGATCGAACGGGACTTCGGCGAACTGTGGGAGACGGGCGTTCCCGTGCCCGCCGCCTCTCTTGCGGAGCGGTGCGCGGCGTTTCTGTTGCGCCCGCTCGCCCATCTTCTGTAATTTGTGTATGATCAGATTCATTGCGACCGACCTCGACGGCACTCTCCTCAACGAAAAGAAGGAACTGCCCGGGGAGATCTTCGGTCTCATCGGACAACTGAACGATCTCGGAATCCTCTTTGCGCCCGCAAGCGGCAGACAGTACGCCAATCTGCGGAAGCTCTTCGCGCCCGTCAAGGATGAACTCGTATTCATCTGCGAAAACGGCGCGCTCGTCAAATACAGGGGAAAGACGCTCTTCACCGATCCCATTCCGAACGAACGGATCAAGGCGGCGCTCGACGAGATCCGCGCCCTTCCAAATCTCTTTCCCATGCTCTGCGGCGTGGACTTTGCGTACATAGAAAACACCGAAATGCCCTTCTTCGAGTATGCGATGCTCTCCTACACGAACTGCATGAAGGTGCATTCGCTCGACGAAGTGATCGGAAGGGAGGAGATCTGCAAGATTGCGGTCTGGGACAGCCTCGCGGCAGCGGATCATTGCATCAAAGTCCTTCCGCAGCGGCTTCCCGGACTGCGCACGATCCTCTCCGGGTTCGATTGGTGCGACGTCTCCTCTCCCACTGCGAACAAGGGCGAGGCGATCCGCGTCATCCGCAAAGAATTTTCGCTCGGAAAGGAAGAGTGCGCCGCCTTCGGGGATCACATGAACGACTATGAGATGCTGCTCGAATGCGGGAACGCGTTCGTCACGGAAAACGCCTATCCCCCGCTCAAAAAGCTCATCGGGCGGGTGATTCCCTCCAACGAGGAGGGCGGAGTGATCACGGCGCTCAGACGGATGATCGCGGAAGCGAAGGGAGGAAGGATATGAAATTTGTCATCGCATCGGACATTCACGGCTCGGCATATTGGTGCC
Organism: uncultured Clostridia bacterium; assembly: GCA_947630245.1. Classification (GTDB taxonomy): domain Bacteria; phylum Bacillota; class Clostridia; order Christensenellales; family Borkfalkiaceae; genus Gallimonas. The sequence continues at coordinate 13,565 of CANRGR010000030.1, forward strand.
GCCTCTTTCGGGATTGCGTCGTGCGGGAACAGCCCGACAAGGTGATTCTGCTCGGAGATCTGCTCTATCACGGCGCGCGGAATCCCCTGCCGCCCGAATACGGCACGTTGCAGACGGCGGAGATTCTCAACTCCATGAAAGACAAACTCCTCTGCGTTGCGGGAAATTGCGACAGCGACGTCGACACGCTCGTGCTCGAATTTCCGATCGGCGCGGAATACTGTATCCTGCCCCTCGAAAACGGACGGACGGCGGTGCTCACGCACGGACACAAAACGCCCGCCCTGCTCCAAAAGGGGGATGTGCTCTTCAACGGGCATTTCCACGTCCCCGCGTTCGAAGAACGGGAGAACTGCACCTACGTCAACTGCGGATCGGTGTCCATTCCGAAGGAAGGGTCCCCCCACTCCTATCTCGTGCTGGAAGGCACGCGGCTCCTCTTCAAGGAAGTCGGGACGGGCAAACTCTTTCTCGAACGAGCCCTGTAAAATTATTTCATTTTCGGAAAATTTTTTCACACGATTCCATTGACATTTCCACGCGAATCGTGTATAATGAAGGCGTAAAAAAATTTTTATAAGGAGATGGCTCTATGGATAATTGGTTTCACAAACGGAATAAGCTGATTCAGATTATTCTCCTCCTCATTCCCGTCGTTAACTACATCGTGGAATTTTTGGTAAGGTGGTCGGCGTTCTTCCGCAAGGGCGGCATTCTCAGGTTCATCATCTGCATTCTGGTCACGATCCCCACCGGTATCATCATCGGCTGGCTCGACATGATCTGGGTTCTGCTCTTCAACAAACTTCTTCTCGAATAGGCCAAAACTCCCGCCCATGCGGCGGAGAAAATGCAAGGGAGACAAACCTGTCTCCCTTCTTTTTTGCTCTCTTTTCCGTTGTTCCCGCCCGCAGGGCTCCCCGCGGCGCGTTTTCAAAGCTCGAAGGCGATTGCCGTAATGTCGTCGTCGAAGGCGCCGCAGAACTGTTTCAGCGCGTCTTTGAGCCTTGCGATGAATCTCTCCGCGTTCGTACTGCGCTGTAAAATCGCCTCGACGCGCTCCAAACCGAATTGTTCGCCCGCGTCGTTTCTGCTTTCGAGAACGCCGTCCGTGAGGAGCACGAGGATATTCCCGGGACGGTATTCGAGAAAACGGTCCTCATATCCGAATCCGGGCATCCAATTCGAGATGGGCGGCGCGCTCATCACGATCTCGTCGATCCCCTGCTCTCCTTTGAGCAGAAGGGGGGCGTTGTGACCCGCCACGCAGTAGCGGATCCGCCGTTCCGCCCGCTCGACGCGCACCGCCGCCGCGGTGACATACGATCTCTCGTCGAGATTGAGTTCCTGAAACTTTGCGTTGAGCCAGCCCGCCTTGACGAACGCGGACAGCATGCCCGCCGAAATTCCCTTTCCCGAGACGTCCGCGATGAGACCCATCGTCTCGCCGCCCGCCGTGTAGACGTCGGGCAAGTCGCCGCCGATCTCGCGGCAGGGCTCGAACAGAAAGCTGTAAGGCACCCCGCCGAAGCTCTTCGCCGGCGGAAGAAGGCGCTGCTGGATGTCCTGCGCGGTGTACATTTCCCGCGCGATCTCGGTCTCGTAGGAGTTGTCCACGACGCCGAGGCAGTACTTGCCGAGCGGGCAGACCTTGATCCTGAGCGGCACGTTCTCCCCCTCCGTGTTGCGCAGAAGGACTTTACGGAAGGCGCGCCCGCCGCCCGCAAAGGCTTCGAGGAAGAGGCTCCGCATGGGACAGAAGGCGCACTTCTCCGCCTCCCCGCACCCCTTCTCCGCACAGCCGATGGCGTCTTTGAGGCTCCCCCGTCCGCGCGAAAGAGGGAAATAGTCGCGGAAGGCGCGGTTGCAGTACTTCACCTTCATGGATTTGTCCACGACGATCGCCGCCGTCGGGATATTGTTGAGGATATCTTTATAGAGATTTCTCATATCAGCCTCTGAAAATTCCGAGTTCGCCGTGCACGACGCGCGCCGAAAGGGAACCCGTCTCCTTCAACTCTCCGTCGTACTGCGCCATTCCCGCCTGCGCGAGCACGAGCTCGCAGCTCTCGCAGGTGATTCTGTGGGCAAACGGCAAATCGAGCACCCTGCCCTTCATGAGACGGATCAGCGCGAAGGGAATCCGCGTCCTCTTCGGGCAGTCCACGAGAATGAGTTCGAGTTTTCCGTCGGAAATGTCCGCGGGCGGGCAGATGGGAATTCCCCCGCCGAACTGTCTGCCGTTGCAGACCGCCGCGAGGAGCATGTTTCCCTCCGTCTGTTCGCCGTTTGCGGCGATCTTCATCTCGCATCCCCGGTAGCGGAACAGCGAAGAGATCAGCGAGAAAAAATATTTGGAGCGGAAGCGGAACCGCTTGTTGCGTTCACAGCGGAGAAGAATGTCCACGTCGATCCCCAACCCCGCGATATTGAGGCTGCGTCTGCCGTCCGAAAAGGCGATATAGTCCGTCTTTTTCGGCTCGCCGTGCAGAATGAGATCGAGCGCCGTGATCCCCGAGGGAATGCCCGCGCACGCCGCGAAGTCGTTTCCCGTGCCCGCGGGAATGATCCCGAGCGGACAGAGGGCGGAATCCATGCCGGAGAGCACCTCGTTGAGCGTGCCGTCCCCGCCCACGGCGACGAGCACGTCCCCCGCCGCCGAACAGCGCCCGGCAAACTCGCGCGCCTCGCCCCCTCTCGTCGTGAAATGGAACTCGTACTCCGCTCCCTCTTCCCGCAGTTTCTCTTCGATCTGCCCGTACAGTTTTTCCTTCTTCCCCTTCAACGGTTTTGCAATCAGATGTATCATGTTCGCCCCGGAGCGGATGCCCGCCGCGGATATTATATCATACTTTCCGCCCGCTGCGCAAGCGTTTGCAATTTTTTTCGGAATCTGCTATACTTGTTTCCGGAGGGAGAACCATGAAATCACTTTTGCCCGAACATCTCATCCGGCTCGCCGGGCTCTGTCCGCCCCTCTACGTCGTAGGCGGGAGCGTGCGCGACTATCTCCTCGGCTATCCGCCCGGACCCGGCGCCGATTGGGATCTCTCCTCCCCCGCGGACGAAGAGACGTTCGTCTCCGCGGCACAGCGGTGCGGCTTCACGGTCAAATCGGTCTACCGTGCGACGGGAGCCGTCAAACTCGTGGACGCGGACGGCGCGGGCTACGAGTTCACCCGCTTCCGCTCCGACAAATATGTGCGCGGACTGCACGCCCCCTCGGAGATCGTCTTTACGGACGACATCCAAAAGGACGCACTGCGCCGCGATTTCCGTGCAAATGCCGTGTATTACGACGTCGGGCGGGGGGAATACGTCGATCCGCTCGGCGGAAGAAAGGACATCGAAACCCGCGTGCTCGCAACGGTCGCGCCCGCGTCGAAGGTGTTCGGGGAGGACGGGCTCCGTCTCCTGCGGCTTGCCCGCTTCTGCGCCCAGCTGGACTTTACGCCCGACGAGGACTGCCTGCGGGGAGCGAGCGAACACTCCGCGCTCATCCGCGACATCGTTCCCGAGCGCGTCTTCACGGAGCTCGATCTTCTGCTCCATGCCGACCTGAAACACGGCTTCCGCGACGGACCCTATCGCGGGCTCGGCATTCTGCATCAAACGGGGGTACTCAAAGAGCTCCTTCCCGAGCTCACGCTCGGCGAGGGAATGCGCCAACGGGCGGACTTTCACGACCACGACGTCCTCGAACACTCCCTGCGCTGTGTGCGCTATGCGAGGTCGGATATCCGCTTCGCCGCCCTTCTTCACGACGTCGGAAAGCCGCTGTGCTTTCTGCGGGACGGCAATTTTCACGCCCACCCCGAGGAGGGCGCCCGCATTGCGGAGGAGATTCTCACCCGCCTCAAAGCTCCGAAACGGCTTACCGGGGAGACCTGCCGCCTCATCGCACTCCACATGCGGGACTACAATCTCTCCATGAAGGAGAGCAAACTGCGGCGGGAATTTACGGTTGAGGCGCCCCTTCTCGACCGTCTGCTCGCCCTCAAACAAGCGGATTTTTCCGCCTGCAAGGACGTCCTCTCCGAGGCGCCCTGCGTCACGAAATGGAACGATATTCTCGCCCGCATGAAGGAGGAAGGCGCTCCGCTCACCCTCTCCGGGCTCGCCGTGAACGGCAAAGACGCCGCCTCTGCCGGAATCCCGCCGAAAAAGACGGGCGACGCGCTTTATAGCCTTCTCCTCTGGTGCGCCGAAAACGGACGGCGGAATCAGAGGGAGATCCTGTTGAAACGGCTGAAAAAAATGGGCGGTTCCCCCGGCGCGCCCGACGAAATCTGAACGAAAATTCCGGATTTTTCGCAAAATTGCGGCGCGGGAGCCGAAAAGACGTTGACTTGTCCGCAAAAATATAGTAAAATAATGGAACAAACCTTGCATGCCCGCCGCGGGTATGCCGAATAGACCGGGAGGTGAAAAAATGCAAAAGTACGAAATGCTCATTCTTCTCAACAGTGAGATGACGGAAGAAGCGCGCGACGCGGAACTCAAAAAGTACACCGACATCGTGGCTTCGATGGGCGGCGTCGTCGATTCCCTCGACAAGTGGGGCGTGAAAAAGACGACTTATCCCATCCGTTTCAAGTCGGACGCGTTCTATGCGCTCATGACGTTCACTGCGGAGGGAGCCGTCGTAGCCGAACTTGACCGCGTTGCGGGCATCTCGGGCGACGTTCTTCGCCGCATGATCACAAAACTTTAAGCGGAGGGCAATATGAACAAGGTGTTTTTGATCGGAAATCTTACGCGCGATCCCGAGCTCACCGAAACGGCGGGCGGCGTGAGCGTATGCCATTTTGCAATCGCGGTGAACCGCTCGTATACTTCTTCCGACGGAGAGAGACAGACCGATTTCTTCAACGTCACCGCATGGCGCGGACTCGCGGATACCGTTGCAAGGTACACCAAAAAGGGAAACAAGGTCGCCGTGACGGGGAGCATTCAGATCCGCAACTACGAAGACAATCAGGGCGTGCGCCGCACGGCGGTGGACGTCATTGCGCAGGATATCGAATTCCTCACTTCCCGCAACCAGAGCGGCGACGAGTTTTACGAATCCGGCGCGCCTGCGTCCCCTTCTCCCTCGCCCGCACCCGCCAAGAAAAAACCCGCTTTGCAGTCGTTTGACGACGACGGCGACATTCCGTTCTGAGAGGCGGAAAATCATCAATCAAGGAGATCATCATGGAAGAGAATGAAATCGTAAAGGAAGAAAACGAAACGCCCGCGGAGGAAGTTGCTCCCGCGGCGGAACCCGCAGTCGCCGAAACGGCGGAACCTGCGGAAACGGAAGGAACCGAGGCGCGCGAACCGCGCGACAGAGAGCCCCGCGAAGGCAGGGATCGTTCCGCAAAGAAAAATTACAAAAAGCAGAACTTCAAGAAAGTTTGCCTCTTCTGCCAGGAAAAGACGGCGAAGATCGACTACAAGGACGCGGGCAAACTGCGCAAATATATCGCCGAGGGCGGGAAAATCCTTCCCCGCCGCATGACGGGTACCTGCGCAAAGCACCAGAGAGAACTTGCGATCGCCATCAAGCGCGCAAGAATCGCCGCCCTTCTCCCCTTCAAGGCAGACTAAAATTATTTTTCAATCCGATCCTCCGCCGCTCGGCGGAGGATTTTTGTGTCCTTGCTTTTTTCATTCCGATTAGAGGCGCGGCGCGGGATTCTCCCGCGCCGCGCCATTTCCAAAATACGTCATGTTGCTTGGCGCCCCCATAAGGGGAGCTCCGCTCGGTATGACAGCAAAGGCTCTCGCTTGGCGCCCCCATAAGGGGAGCTCCGCCCGCAGGGCGGTGAGGGGTTTCATTCCGCGCGTAGTCTTTTTACTGTCATACCGACCCCCGAAGGGGGGAGTGAATCCCCTCGGTCGTTGTTGAACAAGGGGATACACTCCTCCCTCGTTTCTCTCGGTCGTCGGTATGACAGCAAAAACTTTCCCTTGTCGCCCCTCGCAGGGGAGATGTCACGAGCTTGCGAGTGACAGAGG
>CANRGR010000031.1 GCA_947630245.1 uncultured Clostridia bacterium
AAGAGCTACTTCGAGCATGACGGCAAGATCTATGCGATCCCGCACTACGCCTCCTATTTCGGGCTCTCCTACGACATTGATCTCTTCGAACGGGAAAATCTCTATTTCGCAAGAGAGGGCGCGGCGGAACGATTTGTAAAAAGCGCAGAGGAGGCGCGTTCCCTCGGTCCCGACGGAAAGACGGGGTCGGAAGGGGGGATCGACTATTCGGCGGACGACGGGCTTCCCGCGACCTACGGCGAGTTCTTCGAGCTGTGCGATTATATGCTCGAAAAGGGCATTACGCCGCTCACCTATGCGGGAGAGACCCGCAACGTCTACTTGAACAGCTTCTTGACGGCGCTCTTTGCCGATTTCGAGGGCGAGGAACAAATGTCTCTCAACTATTCGTTCGACGGCGTGGCGAACGATCTTTTGAGCGACTTTCAGGTGGACGCTTCGGGCAAGGTGATCTCCGCCGTGTCGGAAGAGCCGACCGGAATCGACGCGCGCTCGGGCTGGAAACTCATCAGACAAGCGGGTCGCGCCTATGCTCTGAGCTTTTTGGACCGTCTCGCTTCCGACGAGCGGTATCTTCATGCGGACGCGAAGAACGACGCCTGCTCCCACACGGAGGCGCAGTACGGGTTCCTCGAAAGCAGCTTTACGGACAATCCGATCGGCTTTTTCATCGACGGCATCTATTGGGAAAACGAGGCGGAAGCGTCGGGGAGCTTTGCGATGCTCGCGGAAGAATACGGGGATAAGGCGCTCCGCAAAAACCGGAGACTTTGCTTTCTCCCTCTTCCGAAGGCGGATGACAGCCGCTTGGGGCATGCAACGCTGCTCGATAACCTTTACAGCCTCGCTTTCATCAATGCGAAGATCGAGCCCGCAAAGATCCCGCTCGCCAAAGCGTTTCTGCGATACTGCTATACCGATCGCTCTCTCATAGAGTTCACGGCGATGACGAACACGCCGCGTTCCCTTCGCTATGAAATGCCCGAAAGCGAACTCAAAAAGATGACATCCTTCGGGAGCTCTGTTCTGTCGCTGAAAAACAAGGGAGACACCGCAATCGTCTATCCGTTCGACACCAATCCGCTCTATCTCAACCATCAATCCGATTTCAACATCGACAAACGTTGGAGTTCGGTCGTCGGCGGGCTGTCCGAGAGCTGTCCCATCGACGGGTTCCGCCGCGGCGTCTCTGCCGCGGAGTACTTTTCCGGAATGGAGACGCAATATTCTGCGTCCGCATGGGGGGAATTGTATGCGGCCAACTTCCGATAATTTTCAAACGCGCAGTCCGATGAAGGGGAAAAGACGCAATGATCTCATCTTTTATATCGCAATGCTTGCTTTTCCGCTCCTGCAATTTGCGATCTTTTATCTCGCCGTCAACGTCAATTCTCTGATCATGGCATTCGAGCGCTATGATTTTTCCACGGGGACGACCCATTTTGCGGGATTTGAACAATTCGGGCAGGCGTTTTATCTTCTGTTTCGCTCTCCCGAGCTCTCCGCCGCATGGAAAAATACGCTGCTGCTCTTTGTATTTTCCCTGATCGGAGACGCGCTCGGCGTGCTGTTCTCCTATTATATTGTCAAGAAAAAACCGTTTGCAACTCTCTTGAAAATCGGAATCGTCCTGCCGACGCTCCTTTCCGCCATCGCAATGGCGGTACTCTTCAAGTACTTTGGCGAGCGCGCCTTTCCCGCTCTGTTTCATACGGAAGAGGGGCTCTTTTCGGGAGGCGCCGTGCTCCCCGTCCTGCTGTTCTATCATGTCTGGCTCGGGCTCGGCACCAGCATCCTTGTCATGACGGGCACGATGAGCGCGATTCCGGAGACGCTATCCGAGGCGGCGAAATTGGACGGATGCACCTTTATGAAGGAATTCGTCCATATTACGCTGCCCATGATCTTTCCCACGCTCGTCACCTTTCTCGTGATCGACGTTGCGGGGCTTTTCGTCGGGCAGATGAACCTCTTCCACTTCTTTGCGGACGAAGCGGATCCCGCGCTCTATACTTACGGCTACTATCTCTTCCGTGAGACGCGGAACGCAACGCTCGCAGAATATCCCGTGCTTGCCGCGATGGGGGCGATCTTTACGCTCGTCACCGCGCCGCTTGCGCTCTTCTCAAAAAAGATCATGCTCCGTTTTGGACCTTCGACCGATTGATATGAAAAATTTCGGAGAAAAAATCAAAAAATGCGTCGGCGGATTGCCTGCGTTCATTCTCTTTCTCATCATGGCGGCGTACGTTCTGTTCATCGCGTTTTTGCTGCTCTGGGGTCTGTCCGTTTCCCTGAAATCCGTCGCACAGTTCCGCGCCTCTCCGCTCGGCTTCCCGAAAGGGGAGTGGCATTTCGAGAACTATCTCGACGCATTCAAAACCTTTACCGTGCCCCTTCACGGAGGGAGAGTGCAGATCGGACTGCTCGTCCAATACGGCTATTCTCTGCTCTATGCCTTAGGCGGCGCCTTCTTCGCGACGCTCGTACCCTGTATCACGGCATACGTCACCGCAAAGTTTTCGTTTCGCTTCGGAAAGATCGTCTACGCGATCGCCGTCATTGCCCTCGGGTTTCCCATCGTCGGCGCGCTACCGTCTCAACTTCGGTTGATGTCTCTTCTCGGACTCTACGATTCCTTTTTCGGGGTCTGGCTCATGCAGGCGAGTTTCCTCGGCGTGTATTTTCTCATCTTCCATGCCGCCTATTCGGGAACTCCGAAGGACATTGCGGAGGCCGCCGAGATCGACGGGGCGGGGAACTTCCGTATTTTTCTCGAAATTGCTCTCCCGCTTTCGGGAAAGCTTTTCTTCACCGTCATGCTGATTAAATTCATCGGTCTTTGGAACGACTATCAGACGCCGATGCTGTTCCTGCCCTCGTATCCGACGGCGGCATACGGAATGTACTATTATTTCTTCGATACAAAGACAACCTCCGCATGGCCGACCATGAAGATCGCGGGAGCAATCCTGCTCCTTACGCCTGTCATGGCTATATTCCTTCTCTTTCAAAAGCGGCTCGTGGGCGATCTCATGCTCGGCGGCGTCAAAGAATAGGGAAAAATAGGGGATTGACGGAGCGGACGCGCCAAAAAATACTCTGCGAGTAATTCAAAGAGAAAGAGGGGCATAGAATGATCTATGAACCCTCTTTTTTTGTTGAAAAATGTCTTTTCGCGCGCTTTTGAGCGAAAATGGGTGTTCGTCCTTTTGTTTTTGGCGTTTTTGTGTAGTACTATGTGTGGCATAGTATTCGCCAAGACGCCCGCTTTTTACGACTACAATTTCCGCATTTGCGCAAACTTCGTCGAGCAGGTCTGCTTCTCGGACAAAAACGTTTTTCTCATCTTTCTCGAACGGACGGCGGGGAGCGCATTTCTGCTCTTACTTCTGCTCGCGGCGGGGATACATCCCGTAGGGCTCGCCGTGCCGCCGATCGCGCTCATCTTCCGCGGCTATACCTTCGGCGGAATGCTGACCCTGCTCTTCTCCGTGTACGGCATGACGGGCGCGCTCATCTGCTTCACAATCTGCCTTCCCGTCCATCTCCTGCTCGATCTCGTCTTTCTGTGCGCCTCGTCTCTCTCCTGCTTCCGCGCCTTCCGCTTCTCCTTCTGCGGAGACGACCTCAAAGAGCTTCTCTCCGATTTTTTGTTCTTTCTCGCGCTCGTCGCGCTCATTTGCCTGATCGAAATGCTCCTCTTGCTCACGCTTTTTCATCCGATCGGGAATCTTGTCTGAAAACGGCGCGTATTTTTTCACGGATCGGCGCAAACTGTATATATGAAAAAACAAATCATCATTGCGCTTGCGGCTGCGGTCGCATTTGCGCCTTTTTCAGATTACGGAACGGTCAAGGGACGCGCGGAGGAACTCGCGGACGCAAAGGCGGCGTATCTTTGCGATTTCGAGAGCGGAACTCCCGCCTATCAAAAAAACGAAACGGAACGGCTTCCCATTGCGAGCATGTGCAAGATCATGACCCTGCTCCTCTGCTTCGAAGCGGCGGACGAAGGTCAGTTGCGCTATGATGAGCCGGTCACGGTCAGCGAAAACGCCTCCGGCATGGGCGGGTCGCAGGTCTTTCTCGACACAGGGCTCACTTATTCCGCCTCCGAGCTTCTGAAAAGCGTCGTCGTGTGCTCCGCGAACGATTCGTGCGTCGCGCTTGCGGAGCGTCTTTCGGGAAGCGAGGGGATGTTCGTCGAGCGGATGAACGAGCGCGCGCGGGAGCTCGGCGCCGAAAACACGCTCTTTGCCAACTGCACGGGATTGCCCAAAGAGCCGCAATATTCCTGCGCAAAGGACGTCTCGATCATGCTGCGCGAACTTCTCCGCCATGAAAAGTATTTCGAATTTGCAAAGATCCGGCTCGAAGATTTTTCCCACCCGGACGGCAGAACGACGTCGATGACAAATACGAACAAATTGCTCCGCAGCTACAACGGCTGCGACGGCGGAAAGACGGGCTTTACCAACCGTGCGGGATTCTGTCTCGCGGCGACGGCGAAGCGCGGCAACATGCGCGTGATCTCCGTCGTCATCGGCGCGAAGGATTCCAAATCCCGCTTTGCGGGCGTGAGCAACCTGTTCGATTACGCGTTTTCCGCCTTTGAGAGCAGGAATATCGTGGAGGCGGGAAAGCCGATCGGCGTCAAACTGCCCGTGCGGGGATCCCGCCAGCGCGAGATCGACGTCTGTCCCGAGCGCACGCTTTCGATCTTCTGCAAGAAGGGGGAGGCGGAGGACGCCGCGCCCGAGTTCATTCTCGATTCCGATGTAAAAGCTCCGCTCGAAAAGGGCGCCGCCGTCGGGGAGGCGATCATCTATCGCGGCGGCGTGGAGACCGACCGATGCAAACTCGTCGCGTCGGAATCCGCCGACCGTTTCTCCTGGGGAGAGGCATATAAAAAAATTGCGGAGAAAATGATCTGATTGCTCCGCCACCGCTCCGCCGCCCGCCCGTTTTGGAGAAAGCGGCGGATTTTTTTGCGCGATTTTCTTGACCGCCGCCCCCGCCTCGGCTATAATAGAGGGTGAGGATTGTTATGAACGCAAGAAATACGCTCGGAATCAATGAAAAGGGACATCTCTCGATCGGCGGGGCGGACTGCGTGGATCTCGCCGCGGAGTTCGGCACGCCGCTGTACGTCTTTGACGAGGCATACATCCGCACGATGATGTCCGTCTACCGCGACACGATCGCCCGCGAATACGGCGACGGGCTCGTGCTCTACGCTTCCAAAGCCTTCTCCTGCGAGGCGATCTACGCGATTGCGCGGGAAGAGGGAATCGGGGCGGACGTCGTCTCGGGCGGCGAACTCTATACCGCGATGCAGGCGGGATTTCCCGCGGAAAAGATCTGCATGCACGGCAACAACAAGCTCCCGCGCGAACTTCGGTACGCTCTCGACTGCGGAATCGGGCTCATCGTCGTGGACAGCGACTCGGAGGCGGAGGACCTCGAACGCGAATGCGCGGCGCGCGGAAGGCGGCAGGATGTGCTTCTCCGCATCAACCCCGGCGTGGAAGCGCATACCCATGCGTATGTGCAGACGGCGACGCCCGATTCGAAATTCGGCTTCTCCGTCGCAAGCGGCGCGGCGAAGAGCATGACGGAACACATTCTCCGCTGTCCCCATCTCCGTCTCAGGGGCTTCCACTGCCATATCGGCTCGCAGATCTTCGAAAAGAGCTCGTTCGCCGTTGCGGCGGAGAAATGCCTCGCCTTCATGGCGCAACTGCGCGATACGCTGCATTTCGAGGCGGATACCCTCAATCTCGGCGGGGGATTCGGCATTTGGTACACCGACAAGGACGAAAAATTCACGCCGGAGAAGTATGCGGATTATCTGAGAACGCTCATCCGCGCGGTGAAGGAGGGATGCGCCCGCTTCGGGCTCGGATTGCCCCGTCTCATGATCGAGCCGGGCCGCTCGATCGTCGGGGAGGCGGGGATTACGCTCTACACCGTCGGAGCGATCAAGGAGATCGCGGGGATCCGCAAATATCTTGCGGTCGACGGCGGCATGTTCGACAACCCGCGCTTCTGTCTCTATCGCTCCGAATACACGGCGGTTCTCGCCAACCGCGCGGCAGAGCCCTCCCGCGAACTCGTCTCCGTTGCGGGAAAGTGCTGTGAGAGCGGGGATCTCATCGGAGTGGACATGGCGCTCCCGAAGGCGGAGCGGGGGGATCTCCTCGCCGTGCTCTCCACGGGCGCATACAACTATTCGATGGCGAGCAACTACAACCGCAATTTCATTCCGCCCGCCGTGCTGGTGAAGGACGGCAAGGCGGAGTACATCGTCAGACCGCAGACCCCGGAGGATCTCGTACGCAACGACGTCCTTCCCGCCCGTCTCCGCCGCTGACTTTCGTCAAAAGCCTGAAAAGAGCCGAGGAAGTTCTTCGGCTTTTTTTGCGCGTTTCCAGCGCGGCGCGGAGGGGAAAATACAATATCTTGACGGAAAGAGGGGGAATCCTCATACAAATTGTGGAATATTTTCCTTTGTATCCCGTCATTTGGTTGCTTTTTGCGGGCAGACGCGTTATAATAGATAGGTATGGAAGAATTCCTCAGACGCGCCACCGAGCTACTCGCGAGTTTCCTCGCCGTGACAATCGTGCTCACACTGCATGAATTTGCGCACGCCTTTGTCGCCTATAAATGCGGCGATCCCACCGCGAAGTGGAGCGGCAGACTCACGCTCAACCCGCTCAAACACTTCGATCTGTTCGGGCTCATCGCGTTTACGCTCGTCGGATTCGGCTGGGCAAAACCCGTGCCGATCAATCCGAACAACTTCAAGAAATACCGTCTCGGGCTCGGGCTGACCGCGAGCGCGGGGATCGTCATGAACTATATCATGGCGTTTTTGTTCTACCCGCTCCTGCTTGTCGTCGTCAACTTCATGCCCGAAATTCCCTTCCTGACGAAATTTCTCTACTATCTCACGCTCTGCCTGTATTCGCACAATCTCTCCTTCTGCGTGTTCAACCTGTTGCCGCTTCATCCGCTGGACGGGTTCCGCATCGTGGAGGCGACGAGCAAACATCACGGCAGGGTCTATCAATTCCTGCGCCAATACGGGCAGTGGATCCTGTTCGGGCTGATCGCGGAGAGCCTGCTCTGCCGCGTATTCGTCGATTTCGGGATCTACCAGATGGATTGGTTCGATCTGCTCGGCTGGATCATGCAATTCGCGACGAAATATCTCGGATTCCCGATTCTGGCGATCTGGGGGCTTGCCTTCGGTATGCCGGTCAGCGAGCTATGGGGGTTGCTCGCATGGTAAACCGCGAGAACTTCGAATCCACCGTCGACTACACGACCGTCCTCTCGAACTTCGAAGGTCCGCTCGATCTTCTGCTCTATCTCATCAACAGGGAGGAGATCGAAATCAAGGACATCTTCGTCTCGCAGGTGACGGAGCAATTCCTTGCCTATATGCAGGGGCTCGAATTTCTCGACGTCGACAAGGTGAGCGACTATCTCAACATCGCCGCAACCATTCTCAAAATCAAAGCGCAGAGCCTCGTCCCCAATCTCGAAGAGGATCCGGAGCTCGAAATGGAGATCGAAGAGGACAAAGCGGGGCTCATCCGCGCCCTCGAAGAGTTCCGCCTCATCAAGGAAGAGACGAAGAAACTCAAAGAGCTCGAAACCATCGGATACTTCTTCAAGGAGCCCGACAAGAACGTGGGCGAGACCAAGACGGTGTTTTCCCTCGAAAATCTCACCCTCGACGGGCTCGTCTCCGCCTTTTCCAAACTCATGCTCAAACGGGAACAGGCGCTCTCCGAACCGGAGGCGCGGGAGATCCCGCGGGACGAATATACGGTGGGGCAGAAGGTGCAGACCATCTTGGAGACGCTCGAAACGGCGCAGAAGGTCACCTTCGAACAGCTTTTCACGCGCGACTTCACCAAACCCGAGATCGTAACGACGTTTCAGGCGCTTCTGGAACTTCTCAAACATCAATACCTGCGCGTCACGCAGACGCAAGCGTTCGGAGAGATCGAGATTTCGCTCAACCCGGACAGGAACGAGGAGGACACACTTGGAGACATTGACGAATATAATTGAGGCGGTTCTGTTCGCCTCGGGGAAGAGCGTACTGCTTTCGGATCTGTCGGAAAAGCTCGGCGCAAGTCCCGCCGAAGTCAGACGCGCCCTCTCCGAACTGCAACTCAAATACGGCGTGGAGGGAGGCATCCAGCTCCTGCTGTTCAACGGAAAAGCCCAGCTCGGCTCCAATCCCGTCTATAAATCGCAGGTGGAAGCGGTGCTCAATCCCATCCGCGAAAAGGAACTCACCCGCACGATTCTCGAATGCGCGGCGATCATCGCCTACAAACAGCCCATCACCAAGACGGAGATCGAGCTTTTGCGCGGGCTCAACAGCGACTATGCGGTTCACGCACTGCTCGAACTGAATCTCATCTATCCCTGCGGGCGGAAGGACGCGGTGGGGCGTCCCATTCTCTATGCGACGACGGACGAGTTTCTGAAACGCTTCAAACTGCATTCCCTCGCCGATCTCCCCGATTACGACGCGCTCATGGCGGCGATCACCCGCGAGGAGGAGCGCGACAACTATCTCTACGCACGGGAAGATTTCATCAAGGACGAAGCGCCCGAAGCAGCGGCGCGTCCCGCGGCGCAGACGCCGAAGGAAGCCGATCCGGATGCGGACGAGAATTTCGAGATTCCCGATTTCCTCAAAGGGCTCGACGAGGACGATCTCGTCAAAATCGGGTAGCCGTCCTTTTTCAAAAAAATCGTAAGAAATCTTGACATGTCCGTTTTTTCGTGATAGAATTGATCTGTTCACGGATTGTGGCGATGGGAGGGCAACATGCGATATTGTTCGAACTGCGGAAAAGAAGTGGATGAAAAGGCGTATGTCTGCCCGAACTGCGGCGCATTGCTTCAAGGCGAACCCGCGCCACAGCAGCGGGAGACCCCCGAGAAAAAGAAGGCGTACGGATTCGCCATCACGGGGCTCGTGCTCGGCATCCTTTCCGTCTTTTTCGGCGTCTATTACTGCATTCTCCCCGCCGTGGGGCTGGTATTCAGTATCCTTGCAATGCGGAAAAAGACGTACGGCGGCGCAATCGCAATCACCGCGCTCGTCCTCAACTGCCTGTTTCTGGTGATCTGGGGATTTGTGTGGTTCATCGTGCTGTGCGTCCACACGGATTTCCTTTGGTTTCCGATCAAACATCTATTTTGAGAATATAACGGCTCTGTCCGTCATATAAAATAACGAAGGAGAATATGTTATGAAGTACTGCAAAAATTGTGGCAACGAACTTGACGACAACGCATTTGTCTGTCCGAAGTGCGGCGTGAAAGCGGTGGAGGATTCGCCGCAGGAGACCGAAACGTCCTCTACGAACGGATTGGCAATCGCGGGATTGGTCTGTTCTTTCCTCATTCCCATCGTCGGGCTCATCCTTTCCATCGTCGGATTGAACAAGTCCAAACAGCTCGACGGAAGCGGAAAGGGTCTTGCCATCGCCGGCATCGTGATCAGCGCCGTCATTATGGTGATCTCTCTCATCATCTCCATTGTCATGATCGTGAACGGCACAATTTTCTGGAATGAACACGTCATGTATTATTGATCCCAACAGGAATTCCTTTCAAAACTTATAATTTTCTTCTGTTCGCCCATATTACGGATATGGGCGAACTTTTTGTCTATTCTCTCTTCTTCGGGACGCTGCTCTTCTTTTTTCCCGTATTCGTCTATGCCGACGCCTTTGTCGACGTCAGGGAGAACAAATGCTGGTTCGCGCTCAGCCTGTTCAAGTATCTCAAAGTGTTCGGCGGATACTTTCAGATCAGGAAGGAGGGGATCGTCTTTCATCTCACCGAAAAAAAGGCGGTCATCCTGCCATATCGGCAAATGGCTTCCACGAGAAAGAAGTTCGAGATCACCAAAGGCTTCCAGCTCTACCGTTTCCATCAGATCGTCGAAACATGGGGGGAAGGGGAGCCCGCGGGCGTTCTGATCGGCGCAGTCCTTCTGACGGCGGCGTCGGTGATCGGCTCCGTTTTGACGACGCGGCATCCGTTTCTCTCGATCCGCAACGGGACGCTCCTCACCGGGCGCGCCGATCTCAAACTCACCGTACAGGCGGTGACGATCTTCAACGGACTCATTCTCTCCATCGCCATCGGCAAAAAAATATTGGAGGCACTCATAAATTGGATCAGAAAAAAAAGATCGACAGCATCATGGAAAAAACGGCACAGCAACTTACAAGCCTCGTAGACGTCAATACCGTCATCGGCTCTCCGATCTTCTCGGCGAGCGGCGCGCAGATCATCCCCTTCACCAAAGTGACGATGGGGTATCTCTCGGGAGGCGGAGAATACGGAGACGTGAAGGCGATCAAAGAGGATGAATGTTTTCCCTTTGCGGGCGGCGCGGGAACGGTCATCAATCTCAAACCCGCAGGCTTTCTCATCGACGACGGCGTAAAGTGCCGCATTGTGAAGGTGACGGACGATCCGCTCGACGGAATCATCGAGAAAGCGGGGGAAGTTCTCTCCGATCTTTCGCGCCGCGCGTCCGAACAAGATGACTAAGCGAATTTTGAGTCTGCTCGCGGCGGGATTTGCCGCGCTCTTGCTCCTGCTCTGCGCCGCGCCGTACGAACCCGCCCGCGCGGCGACGGAGAGCCGTGCGGAGTGCGTCGTCGAAGTCTCCTCACGGCGGATCCTGCACGAAAAGGACGCCTCGCGCCCGCTTCCGATGGCAAGCACGACCAAGATCCTCACGGCGATTCTCATCATCGACGACTGCGATCTTTCGGAGACCGTGACCATCCCCAAAGCCGCGGAGGGCGTGGAGGGATCGAGCGTCTATCTCAAAGCGGGGGAGCGTTATACCGTCGAAGAACTGCTCTACGGGCTCATGCTCCGCTCGGGGAACGACTGCGCCGTCGCGCTCGCCCTGCATCACAGCGGAAGCGTCGCGGCGTTCGCACGGAAAATGAACGAAAAGGCGGCGCTCCTCGGCGCGCGGGACAGCTTTTTTGTCAATCCGCACGGACTGCCCGCGGAGGGTCACCGCACGACGGCGCGCGATCTCGCGCTCATCGCCGCCTACGCCGTGGAGAACGAAAAATTTTCCGAAATCGTCTCGACAAAGTACTACGCCGCGCGCCATTGGCAGAACAAGAATAAGATGCTCTGGAATTTCGAGGGAGCGACCGGCGTCAAGACGGGATTCACCCTGCTTGCGGGGCGATGCCTCGTGACGAGCGCAGAGCGCGAAGGCATGAAGCTCGTCTGCGTCGTCCTCAATTCGCCGCAGATGTACGAGCGCACGGCGGAGCTCCTCGGGAACGCATACGCGGCGTTTTCCCTCGTCAAACTCTTCGACAAGACCAAACCGATCGACGGTCTCGTCGGCAAGAGCGACTTTTGCTACCCGCTCACGGAGGCGGAGCGGGAAAAGGTCGGCTACTCGACCGATCTGCTCGACCCGCGCCCCGCGCGCGTGGGAGATTTTGCAGGTACGATCTCGATCACCCTTGAAAACAGCTTGATTTTTTCCCAAAATTTGTATATCATGGAAGCGTGAGCAGCGCAGGGATTGCGCAGCGGAGGAATTTCATGAGAATCAACAAATTTTTGGCGGAGCAGGGCGTCGCGTCGCGGAGAGGCGCGGACGAAATCATCCGCGCGGGCAGGGTGACCGTCAACGGAAAACGGGCGGAACCGGGGGACGACATCACCCCCTCCGACGAAGTGACGGTCGACGGAAACCTTCTGTCGCACAAAGTAAAATTCGAATACTATCTTCTCAACAAGCCGAAGGGCTATGTCTGCACCGTGAAGGACGACAAGGGCAGAAAGACCGTCCTCGACCTGCTTCCTGCGGGCGCGGGCAGGGTATTCCCGGTCGGGCGGCTGGACTACGACACCGAGGGGATGCTCATTCTCACCAACGACGGCGATCTCGCATACCGCCTCACCGAACCGCGGAACGAGATCCCGAAAACTTACCTCGTCAAGACGGAGGGTACGCTCACGCCCGTCCAGCTCAACCGTCTGCGCGCGGGCGTGGAGATCGAGAAGGGCGTCGTCACCAAAAAATGCAAACTCACCGTTACGGAGACGGACAAGTCCTATACGAAAATGCACTTGACGCTCACGGAAGGAAAGAACCGGGAGATCCGCAAGATGTTCGAAGTCGTCGGAAAGACCGTTATCTTCCTCAAACGGATCAAGGTGGGGGAGCTCACGCTCTCCGGGCTCGACCGCGGCGAATGCAGAAAACTCTCCCGCGAGGAAGTGTTTTACTTAAAAAATCTGTAAGGAAAAAGCTCTGCCGAAGCAGAGCTTTTCTCATGGTTCGGTTTATCCGAGATTGCGCAAAAGCCCGATGACTCTGCCGAGGATCCGCACGCCGTCGCCCTCGTCGAGCACGAAATCGCTCATCGTGGCGTTTTCGGGATGCAAAATGACCTTTCCGTCGCGGCGGAAGAACCGCTTGACCGTCGCGCCCTCGTCCACGCCGTCGTCGAACATGGCGACCACGATGTCGCCGTTTTCGGCGTTCTCCTGCTTTTTCACGACGAGTTTATCGCCGTCGAAGATCCCGGCGTCGACCATGCTCTCGCCGCTCACGCGAAGGAGAAAGAGATCGCTCCCGTCGCCCGAAAACTCCGCAGCGGGGAGGGAATAATAGCCTTCGAAATTCTCATGCGCCATGATCGGCTGCCCGGCGGTGACCGCCCCGATCAACGGGACTTTCACGGAATCGCCTCCCTTCAACGCGACCGCACGCTTCTTTTTATCCGCCTTCTGCAAATATCCCTTGTCTTTGAGGCGATTGATGTAGCTGTACGCCGTTGCAGTGGACTTGATGCCGAGATCCCTGCACATGTCGCGCACCGTGGGCGGGAACCCGTTCTCTTCGACATAGTGGTTGATGTAGCCGAGTACTTCCATGAGTTTGTTTTCGTTGAGCATTTTTCCGACCTCCACAGGCATTATAACACATCCGAAAAAATATTGCAAACAAATGTTCTATGATTTTTGAAAAAATTTCGGAATTTTCTTGTCTTTTTTGATGAGTGTGATATAATAGGGTAGGAGCGAAACGGTATGGAAATCAAAATGTGCGTTTTGGACGATGAAAAGGAATGCGACGGCTGTATGGAATGTATGGTCTGCGACCTCGATCCCAATAAAATCTGCGACAACTGCGGAAAGTGTCTCGACATCAAGGACTTTGCCTCTATTCGGATCGACAAGATCTACACCGACCCCGAGGAGTATCAAAAAGACAATAAATAGAGTACTATGCGTGACATAGTACACTATATCTTGCGGAAATCCCGAAAACGCTCCGCATGGATCGCGGGAATGATCGCCTCCACCGACATACCGGAATCGTCGTATTCCGTCTTGCGTTCGAAGAGGAGCGACCGCAGGCGGGCAAATTCCGCGCTGCGCGCGTAGGGAACATACAGCGTCGCACGGACGAACTCATCCTTCAACGCGTCGAGAATCCGCGCTTTCAGATTCGTAAGTCCCTTGCCGTCTTTTGCCGAGATGCAGACGTATTCCTTCGGAAAATCGGGATCCCCGACGAGATCGCACTTGTTCATCACAACGAGATAGGGCGAAGAGAAGTTCATGCCTTGCAGGGTTTCGAGCGTCGTTTTCAGTTGAGCTTCGTAATCCCCGGCGCCGTCGCAGACGATGAGGGCGAGTTCGCAGTTCAAAGCGCTTTCGAGCGTCGAACGGAACGCCTCGATCAGGTGATGGGGCAGATTCCGAAGAAATCCGACGGTATCGACGAGCAGAAAGGGGACACCTTCGATTTCGAATGCGCGCGACATGGGATCGAGCGTTGCGAAAAGAGCGTCCTGCGTGAAAACGTCCGCCCCCGTCAGGGCGTGAAGCAGGGTGGATTTTCCCGTATTTGTATAGCCGACGAGGGCGATTGTGCGCACCTTGTCTTTTTTTCTGCGTTCGACCCGAAGGGCGCGCCGCTGTTCCGTCTCCCTCAGCCGCTGTTCGAGAGTGTGGA
Source organism: uncultured Clostridia bacterium (assembly GCA_947630245.1). GTDB lineage: Bacteria > Bacillota > Clostridia > Christensenellales > Borkfalkiaceae > Gallimonas. The sequence continues at coordinate 14,066 of CANRGR010000031.1, forward strand.
TGCGCGCGCGGATGTGCCTTCGGTCCGTCTCCAACTTTGTCTCGCCGGGACCGCGCGTTCCGATCCCGCCGCCGAGACGGGAGAGCGCTTCACCCTTGCCTTTGAGCCGAGGGTAGAGATATTTGAGCTGGGCGAGTTCGACCTGCAATTTTCCCTCGCTGCTCTCGGCACGCAAAGCGAAAATATCGAGAATGAGCGTCGTGCGATCGATGACCTTCTTCCCGCCGAGCGCTTTGGAAATATTCAGCGTCTGGGAAGGGGAGAGCTCGCCGTTGAACAGCACGGTGAGATCCAATCCGTCCAAGCGTTCGCTGAGCTGTGCAAGTTTTCCCTCGCCGATGTAGGTCGCGGGATTGACTTCGCGCACGTTCTGGTAGATCGTCCCGGCGTATTCCGCGCCCGCGCTCTCGATCAACGCGACCGCTTCTTCCTGCAAAATGCGATAATCCTCGCTCTCGACGGGCTGGATAATGTAAATCTTTTCGGAATCCATGAATCTTCCTCAATCGTCGCTCTTTTTGTGCAATCTTACGGCATTGGCGACCGATCGGCGATGATCCTCCGTGATCGCGGCATAGTGCTTGCGCGTCGTATTGACGTCCTTGTGCCCGAGCACATCCGCCACGAGATAGATATCTCCCGTCTCGCGGTAGAGGCTCGTGCCGTAGGTGGAACGCAGCTTATGCGGCGTGATCTTTTTGAGCGGAGAGACGATCTTCGCGTATTTTTTGACAAGATTTTCGACGGCGCGGACGGTGATTCTCCGATATTGCATGGAGAGGAACAGGGCGGGTTCGCCCGGCGGCACACGCCGATCTTCTTCCTTTTGCGCGAGATAGGCGGCAAGCGCGTCGCCGACTTCCTCGGAAAAATACAGAATCGCCCGATTCCCGCCCTTGCGCGTGACGAGAAAGGAGTTGTCCGAAAAATTGATACTGTCGTTGTTGAGCCCGACGAGTTCGGAGATACGGATCCCGGTTCCCAAAAAGAGCGTGAGAATCGCGGTGTCGCGGATCTTCGTCTTTTCGTGATAGCCGCCGGCGTGAGAGGGGAGCCCGTTGCCCGCTTCGGCGGTGTCGAGAATTGCGGAGACTTCGTCGCCGTCGAGACGGATGATCTCTTTCTCGTGCAGTTTCGGCGTGGGAACCTTCGAGGCGTTATTCGCCTCGATGAGACCTTTGTTGAAAAAGAACTTGAAGAGGGAACGCACGGTGGAGAGCTTCCGCGCCTTCGCGCGCTCGTCGCAGGAAAGCCGCTTCCCGCGGAATTGATAGTTTGACAAATAACTCAGAAAAATCTCGACGTCGGTATCGGTCACGCGTTCGAGATCTTCGAGCGTGAGATCGCCGACGGTCTTTCCTCGGAATTTCTTTTTGACCAGAAAGTCGAAAAAAATCCTCAGGTCATAACAATAGTTGAGGCGGGTGAGCGTACTCGTCCTCGTCTCGACGCCGCGCAGAAAATCCTCGCAAAAACAGGGCAGTTCCCCGAGAAGTCCTTCGATGCGGTCAAGATTGCTGAGATTGCGGTCTTGGTAATAATTCGCCGTCTGCTTCATGAGAAAATTATAGCACATTGGGGGAAGGATGTCAATTTGCGAATAGTTTCGGGCAAAAAATTTCTCAAAAAGAACCCCATTCCCGCCGGAATGCAGAGGGGTAGACATCCTTAACTATTCGCAAAAGACTAATTTTAAGAATAGTTAAGGGTATTTTTTGCGAAAAAACAAGATTTTCTGCTTGACAGAAACCGAATCTTACGGCTACGCGGATTTTGAGCGTAAAAACCATTGCAATTTTCAACCGAGACAATCTTGCCGCCCGCAAAATACGTCCGCCCGAGCGAGCGTCCGTTCTAAGGCGCAAAAAAGCGCAAAAAATATATACTATGCGTGACATAGTATATAGATTCTATCCCGAAAGGGCGCTTATTTTGTCTTTGCGAGAATGCCGAATCTGTTGGGTTCGAGTTCGAGGGCGTCCAAGTACAGTTCCCCGCCGAGATATTCGCGGAATTTTCCGCGGAACGATATCCGATAGCGCCTCCCGGAATGATTCACATAGACGTACACCGATTTTTTCCCCGCGCGGCGTTCGAACACAAGACATCCGCCGTCGGCAAAGATCTCCCGATATTCGCCTTGACGGAACACGGCGGAAAACGTGTGGCGGATTCTCCCGAGGCTGCGGTAGAAATCGTTGAGTTCTTTGTCCGGGTGTTCCCAATCATAGCAGCCGCGGCAGAACGGATCGCTGTAACCTTCCATGCCGTTTTCGTCGCCGTAATAGATGCAGGGCACACCGGGGAGCGTGAATTGAAGAACGGCGGCAAGTTTCAAAAGATGCCTTGCCCGCGTTTTTTCCTCGCCGCTGAGGCGCGTGACCGCCATCTCTTCCTTGTCGGAACACTGTTTTCCGCCGAGCACGGTGAGGATCCGCGCCGTATCGTGCGTCCCGAGGATGTTCATGAGCGAATGCAACGACTGGGCGGGGTAGTTGTCGATCAGCGTCGCGACGGTATCGCGCAGAAGGTCGGCGTTCCCGCTCCGCAAAAATCCGATGATTGCGTCTTTGAGCGGATAGTTCATCACGCTGTCCAGCTCGGCGCCCTGAAAATATTCTCTCCGTTCCCCGTAGGCGATCTTATTCGAGGCGTCCTCCCAGACTTCGCCGATGATGACGGCGTCGGGATTTTCCTCCTTGACCGCCTTTCGCAGTTTTTTCAAAAAGAAGTCGGGGAGTTCGTCGGCGACGTCGAGACGGTATCCGCCGATTCCGTGTCTCAGCCAGGTCTTGATCACGCCGTTTTCGCCCAAAATAAATTCCTGATAGGACGGCGAGCTTTCGTTGACGGCGGGGAGAGTTAAGATCCCCCACCAGCTTTCATAGGAATCGGGAAAGGAGTGGAAGGTGTACCATTCGTAATAAGGAGATTGTGTGGATTGATAAGCTCCGACGCTCGGGTATCTGCCTTCGCGGTTGAAATAGAGGCTGTCCGAGCCCGTATGGTTGAACACGCCGTCGAGAATGACCCGCATGCCGCGCTTTTTCGCCTCCGCGATCAGACGGTCGAGATCTTGCTCCGTTCCGAGCAGCGGATCAATTTTCAGATAGTTTCCCGTATCGTACCGATGATTGGAGTACGCCTCGAAAATGGGATTGAAATAGAGCACCGTGACGCCGAGACTGTGCAGATAGTCGAGCTTTTCAATCACGCCGTTCAGATCGCCGCCGAAAAAGTCGTTGTTGAGCACTTTTCCGTTCTCGCCCGGTCTGAAATAGGGCAGTTCCCCCCACTTGCGCCCGATCTTCCCCTCCGGGATTTCCCGCATTCCGGAACTGCGGAAGCGGTCGGGAAAAATCTGATAGATGATCCCGCCTTTGAGCCAATCGGGCGTGCGGTAATCCTCCTCATACACGGTGATCTGCCAGGGGCGCGGGTTATACTGCATGAACTCCCCCACCCGCCGTTTTCCGCAGCAGAGGTTCGTCCCCCCTACCATGAAATAATAAAAATACAGCCCGACTTCATGAAACCGCAGGGAAACCGTCCAGCCGTACTCCGTCCGGACCATCTGATAATAATTCATTTCCCTTCCGTCTCTTCCCAAAACAAGGTTACAAACTTCGGCGGAGAAGTCATCTTCTCCGCCTTGCGCTCTGTATACCCTGATTGTCAGGACCGTTTCCCGCGGGAATGCACCCGTCGTACTCTTGCATGCCCGGTCCAAAGGATCGTAATATAGATTCATGCGCCGATACGGTTTATCCGATTATTTTTTGAGAGGTTTGAGCCCCCAGATGTGCTCCGCGTACTCGCGGACGCTTCTGTCTGCGGAGAAATATCCCGCCGCAGCGATGTTGTTGAGCGATTTTCTGTTCCATTCGCGCTTGTTTCCGCGATAGAGTTCCGCCATTGCGCTCTGCGTCTTGGCATAGGACTCATAGTCCGCAAGGCACATATACGGATCGGCAACGGGCGAACGGCGCAGAAGATAGTTTGCGATCTCGGCAAACGATGTGCCGTTGAACCCGACTATGAGCGATTCGATGATCTTGCGCATGTTGGCGTCTTGGTTGTAGTAAGAGCTCGAATTATATCCCCTGCTCCAAATCTCGTTCACTTCTTCCGCAGTGAGCCCGAAGATGAAGATATTGTCGCTTCCGACCCGCTCCGCCATCTCCACGTTCGCGCCGTCGAGCGTGCCGATCGTGAGCGCGCCGCCGAGCATGAACTTCATATTGCCCGTTCCGCTCGCCTCTTTTCCCGCAAGAGAGATCTGTTCGGAAATCTCGCTTGCCGGCATCAGCTTCTCCGACATTGTGACGTTGTAGTTTTCGAGATAGACGACGTTGAGCTTTTGGTTGATCTGAGGGTTGCGGCGGATGTCCTCGGCGAGGAAGCAAATCAGCTTCATGATCTGCTTTGCCATTTCGTAGCCCGCCGCCGCCTTTGCGCCGAAGATGTACGTCTTGGGCAGAACGTCGAGCGAGGGATTCTCTTTCAGGGCATTGTACTCCGCAATGATGTGCAGTGCATTCAGAAGTTGGCGCTTGTATTCGTGCATGCGTTTCGCCTGAACGTCGAACACCGTATCCGGATCAATGACAATCCCCTGATACTTCTTTGCATATTCGGCAAGCTGCACCTTTTTCTTGTGCTTGATCTCGTCGAGCCGCTTCAAGACACTCTCATCGTTTTCAAATTTCTTGAATTCAATCAGTTTGGAGGCGTCCTTCGCATAGCCCGTGCCGATGCAATCGTCCAAAAGCTCGCAGAGCTCGGGGTTGGATTGGTTGAGCCAGCGGCGGTGTGCGATTCCGTTCGTGACGTTCGTGAATTTCTGCGGCGTATAGTCGTAGAAGTCGTGGAAAATGCTCTCTGTGATAATCTTGCTGTGCAAAGCGGACACCCCGTTGACGCTGTGCGAGCCGACGATGCACAGGTTTGCCATTCTTACGACGTTGTGGGAGAGAATGGACATTCTGGAAATCTTATTCCAATCTCCCGGATATTTATACC
>CANRGR010000032.1 GCA_947630245.1 uncultured Clostridia bacterium
GTGCTCACGATGGATCTTCACGCCGCGCAGATTCAGGGATTCTTCAACATTCCCGTGGACAACCTGCTCGGCGGACCTACCCTCTATAACTATTATGCCGACAAGCTCGGCGAGGACTTTATCGTCGTCTCTCCCGACGTCGGCTCCGTCACCCGTTCGCGTAAGGTCGCCGAACGGCTCGGCTGTCCGCTTGCGATCATCGACAAGCGCCGTCCCAAAGCCAACGTCATGGAAGTGATGAACATCATCGGAAACGTCGAGGGGAAGCGGTGCCTGCTCGTGGACGATATGATCGACACCGCGGGGACGATCGTGCAGGGCGCGGAGGCGCTCGTGGACGCGGGAGCAAAGGAAATCAGGGCATGCTGTACCCATGCGGTGCTCTCCGGACCCGCCATCGAACGGCTGGAAAAATCCGCAATCTCCGAGCTCGTCATGCTCGATACCATCTGCCTGCCCGAGGAGAAGAGACTGCCGAAGATGAAGATTCTCTCCACGGCGGAGATCTGGGCGGCGGCGATCGAGAACGTCTATCTCGACAAGCCGATGAGTAAGATTTACGATTGAGAAGAAGCCGCCGATACGGCGGCTTTTTGAATCGCGGAACGGGAGACCGTTCGGGGAGTGAGTTATGTTTCTGATTGTCGGGCTCGGCAATCCCGAGAAAAAATACGAAAAGACGTTCCACAACATGGGATTTCTCGCCGCGGGGGACTGCGCGGGACTTCTCGGTGCAAAATTCAAAAAAAAGGAGTGCGAGGCGAGCGTCGCGGAGGGGTTCCTCGGCGGGGAGAAGGTGATCGTCGCCCGCCCCATGACCTATATGAACGCCTCGGGAAGGGCGGTGAAACAGCTCGTCGCAAAGTATAAGATTTCGCCCGCCGAGCTCGTCGTCATCTACGACGACTACGACCTTCCCAAAGGGAGCGTCCGCATCCGTCCGAGCGGGTCCGCGGGCACCCACAACGGGATGCGCTCCGTCATCGCCGAGCTCGGCTTTACGGAGTTTGCGCGCATACGGATCGGTATCCGCGACCCGGAAGTTCAGATTCCGATCCTCGATTATGTCCTCTCGGAAGTGCGGAAAGAGGACTATGAGCTCTTCGCTTCCGCGTCGCAGCGCGCGGCGGACGCCGCCGTCGCCCTCGCGAAGGGGGAGGACTTCGACAGGGTGATGACGAGATATAACGGATGAAAGATTTCTTTTCCTTCGACAATTTGGGCGGGGAATATTCCCTCCTCGGGCGGGACGTCGAGAGCGGCGTCCCGGTTGCGGTTTTCGGCATTTCCGACGCGCAGAAATATCTGGTTGCCGCCTGCGTGCGGCGTCCCGTCGTCTATCTCACCGCCGACGCGCTCTCGGCAAAGCGCGCCTGTGCGTCCATTTCCGCGCTCTCGGGCAAGCGCTGTGCGCTCCTGTGCGCCAAAGACGAAGTGCTCACCTATCGCAGGGCGCTGACGAAGGACGCCCTGTTCCGGAGGATCAACGCCCTCTACGAATGGCAGAGCGGCGCGGAAGTGCTCGTCGCGGACATTGAAGCCGCGATTCAGCTCGTGCCGCGGAAGATTCCCTCAATCCGCCTTACCGCGGGCGGGGAGACCGATCTCTCCGCGCTCGTCAAAACGCTCGTCTCGATGGGGTATTCCCGCGAGTACGAAGTGGAGGCAAAGGGGACGTTCGCCCTGCGCGGCGACATTCTCGACATTTATCCGATCAACTGCGACCACCCCGCGCGCGTGGATTTTTTCGGCGACGAAGTGGAGGCGATCAAGCCGTACGACGAGATCACGCTCGACCGTCTCCCGCAGGTCGGGGAGCTCACGATCGTCGCCGCGACGGACGCGTCGCCCACCGAAAACGACATCCGCTCCGTAAGCGCCGCGCTTGAACGGGAACTCAGGCACGCGCCCTCGTCCGCCGCCTATTCCCGCATGCGGGACATCGCGGACGCGCTGATTTCGGAGCCCGCTTCCGGATTCTTGCTGCCGCTGTTTGAAAATTCCTGCGATCTCTTCGCCCTCCTCGGCGAGGAGACGCTGCTCGTCTTTGACGAATGCAAACTCATCCGCGACCGCCTCGACGGGCTGTACCGGGAGCATGCGGAGCGGTTCACCGAGCTGTATGCGGGCGGGGAAGTGATGAAGTTCTCCCTCATGCAGTACGTCGACCGGGAGGATTTCCTCTCCAACGTCTCTTCGGTGCGCAATCTCGCCTTGCAGACGTTTGCGGGGGAGACGTTTTTCTTCAATCCCCTCGTCATCCGTAACGTTGCGGAGGCGCCCGCGCGGCGCTATCTCAACTCTCTGCCCGATCTCTTTGCCGACCTTAAAATCTGGAAAAAGACGGGCTACCGCGTCATGCTCTGGTGCGGCAGTGCGGAGCGGGCGGGAAAACTCGAAGAGGAACTCTTCCAAAACGGGCTGTCCGCGTCGCCCCTTCCGCCCTCGCTTTCCGCGTTCTCGGGGATCGCCGTCCTCGAAGAGGAGCTCGAAAAGGGATTCCTCGTCCACGAATGCAAACTTGCCGTCATCGGGACGGGCGATCTCTTTCTCAAAGCCGCGGGGACGCGGCGGATCAAAAAGCGCAGGGGGGATCTCTTCCTTGCGCCCGAAGTGGGGGACTTTGCCGTCCACGAGACGTACGGCGTCGGACGGATCACGGGAACCAAGAAGATCGAGACGACGGACGGCACCAAAGAGTATATCGCGCTCGAATACAAGGACGGCGACACGCTGTATGTGCCCGTCGAGCAGATGGACGTCCTGTCCAAATATATGGGCGGGGACAACCCCGCGCTCTCCAAGATCGGAGGAGGGGAATTCGAACGCGTCAAAGCGCGCGTCCGCGCCTCCCTCAAAAAGATGGCGATCGACCTCAAAGCGCTCTATGCCGAACGGCAGGAGCGGAAGGGATACGTCTTTCCCGAATACCGCGAGGAACTCGACGAGTTCGAGGCGGCGTTTCCCTATGAGGATACCCCCGACCAGCGCTCTTCCACGGACGAGATCATCGCCGATATGTGCTCGGAGAAGGTGATGGACCGCCTGCTCGTGGGGGACGTCGGCTTCGGCAAGACGGAAGTCGCCCTGCGCGCCGCCTATCTCTGCGTCTTAGCGGGCAGGCAGGTCGCGCTCATGTGCCCGAGCACTGTGCTGTCCGAACAGCACTTCCGCACCGCCGCCGACCGCATGAAGGACTTCGGCGTGCGCGTCGCCTGTCTCAACCGTTTCCGCACCGAGCGGGAACAGTCCGCCATCCTCTCCGCCTGCGCAAAGGGGAAGATCGACCTTCTGATCGGAACCCACCGCCTTCTCTCGAAGGACGTCGTCTTTCGCGATCTCGGGCTTCTCATTCTCGACGAGGAACAGCGGTTCGGCGTGGAGCACAAGGAGAGGATCAAGAACATCAAGCGCGATGTGGACTGCCTCACCATGACGGCGACCCCCATTCCGCGCACGCTGCATCTCTCGCTGTCCGGGATCCGGGACATCTCGACCATCCGTACGCCGCCGCACGCCCGTTTGCCCGTGCAGACCTACGTCGCCGAGGAGACCGAGGCGCTCATCCGCGACGCCTGTATCCGCGAGATCGCGCGGAACGGGCAGATCTTTCTCCTCTATAACCGCGTGGAGACCATTCACGCCTTCACCAAGCGCATGACGGAGATCTTGCCCGAGGCGCGCATTACGCTCGCGCACGGACGCATGGAAAAGAACGCCCTCGAAAAGAACATCTTCGGGTTTTACCGCGGGGAATACGACGTTCTTGTGACGACGACCATCATCGAGAACGGGATCGACCTTCCCAACGCCAATACCCTCATCGTCATTGATTCCGACCGCCTCGGCGTCTCCCAGCTCTATCAGCTCCGCGGCAGGGTGGGAAGGGGCGCCCGCCTCGCGCACGCCTATTTTACCTATAAGCCGGAGCGCGTGATGACCGCAAACGCTGCGGAACGCCTCAAAGCGCTCATGCAGTTCACCGAGCTCGGCTCCGGGTTCCGCATCGCCATGCGCGATCTCGAAATCAGGGGCGCGGGGAACGTCCTCGGCGCGGAACAGCACGGGCACATGGACAAGATCGGCTACGAACTCTACGCCAAGATCCTGAAAGAGGAACTCACGGGAGAGCGGCAGGAGGCGCTCGATCTCGACATCAAGACGACCGCGTTCATTCCCGAGAGCTATATCGAGTCGAACGCGGGCAGAATGGATTGCTACAAACAGATCGCCGAGATCAGATCGGCTTCGGACTACAAGCGGGTGTGCACGTCGATGGAGGAGTCCTACGGTCCGCTTCCGCCCGAGACGCTCAATCTTCTGATCGTCGCCATGCTCAAATGTTATGCGCAGAAATTCCGCGTGAAGAAGATCTCCGTCTCGCCCAAAGGCGGCGCGCTCGAATTTTCCGAACTCAAAGCGCTCTCGGACGAAAGACTCTGTTCCGCAATGGACAAATACCGAGGGATTGTGTCTCTCGAAATGACGAATGCGCCTATCTTGCGCTTTCCCGACCGCGGCGACGGCGGAAAAACGATGATTCTGATGACGAAATTTCTGAAATTTGCCGCAACTTTTGCGTGATTTTCACTGAAAACACTTGCGCTTTCGGAAGAAATAGGTTAAAATAGTAAGGTATGAAACTGCGGGGCGGTCTGCCCTTGCAAACAAGAGAACAAGTTTCGGAGTAAAATCTATGAAATTCAAAAAGACAAAAGCGGCGGCGCTTACCCTTGCCGCAGTCCTCGCAACAGGCGTAGTCAGCGGTTGCAGTCTCGTGACGAAGGATTCCATCAAGGATCTCAGCCGGGTCGTTGCGGAGGTGGACATCACCAACAGCGACGAATTTGCCGCAAACGGTCAATATGCGGCTTATAAGAATACCATCGAAAAGACGGAGATCCTGAAACGCGATCTTGTCGCCGACTTCGCGAGCATCGGAAATGTCTACGTCAATTCCTACGGCTATTCCGTGGAGGATACCTACGATCTCATCAAGGACAGCCTCGTCAACCGTCAGATCTTCCTGCAATACGCGAAGGTGTATTTCTTCGGCGACGGGACGCATACCCCCGAGGGCTTCAACGCGGCAAGAGCCGCGGCGAGAAGCGAGGCGGAAAAGAAGTGGGGCGAGATCTATAAGGACAATGCGGATCTCAAAGACTTCATGGTAAATTCCGAAGAGGACGTCGCGGGACTTGCGTACTTCCTCGACGAGGACGACATCGCCTCCGCCGAGTACGCGCTCAGGGTCTCCTTCAACAGCACGCTCGACTCCCATGAGGAGGAAGTGATTGAGAGCGGACATACGCACGATCATACCCATGACGACGGGACGACGACCACCGAGCGCACCACTCCCACGGGCGTGGATACCGAGAACGAGGATTATTTCGATCCCACTTATAAGGTATACACGGGGCTCAACACCGCCTCCGAATGCGGCAGCTACGAGACCATCGACGAATCCACCCCTTCCACCCGGAAGAAGGCGTATAAGAACTTCCTTGCCAATCTCAAAGCGTACGGTCTCATCCAGACCGGCGAAAACACGAGCGACATCACCAAGCTCAGCTATTTCGCCGTGGAGCGCAAGGCGCAGTACGAGAACGCGATCGTCACCAAGCTCACCGAGAAGTTCGAAGAGGACGTCGAGGAGAAGATCAACGAGAGCTGGATCAAAGAGGAGAAATTCGACAAGACGCTCGCCTCCCAGCAGGAACAGTTCCTCGCGGAGAATGCGTCTGCGCTCGAAAGCGCGCTTGACGGCGTGTCCGATTCCAACTATGTGCTCTATGCACCCGACGGATACGGCTTCGTCATCAACATTCTCCTTCCGTTCAGCACCCGCCAAACGCAGGATCTGGACGATTCGCCCGCAGACTTCGGCGACATCAAGGGAAACAAGTTCGTGAAGCGCGCCTCCCTGCTCAGAAATCTCACCGCCACCGACCAGCGCACGTCCTGGTTCACCGACGCGCAGTACGAGTATGAGGACGCCACCGCCTACACGGGCGGAGACGCGAACAGAAAGTATGTGTTCTTCGAGAACAACATGACGAAGTCGACCGCGGCGGACGGCGAAGCGAAGTACGAACCGATCAAAAATTATATCGGCAAATACACCTACAACGGCATCGTCGAAAAGACGGAGGACGAGGACGGCGAGACCGAATACGCCTTCCAGCCCAACCGCATTTCGATTGATATGTTCCTCGACGAACTCAAAGGGTATCTCAAAGACAACGGCGTCGTGGAATTTACGGTCGAGAACGAGACTTATCCCAACGGCGAGGGCGCGGAATATTATCAAAGAGACGTCTCGCAGTACTACAAAGACGGCGATCTCAAAAAGGAAGTGGACTATTCGAAGTTCCTCTACTATGAAGGAAAGATCGCGGGATTCGAGAATTTCGACGTCAACAAGATCTTCGAGAAGGGCTCCCGCGAAAATGCCGCGATGTCCGTCATCAACGAGCTCTCCTTCGCATATAATACCGATACTGCGGGGCTCAACACCTATCTCGGATATGCCGTCTCTCCCAACAATACCGATTTCGTGAAGGAATTCGAGTATGCGGCGCAGAGAGCGGTCGCAGGCGGCGCGGGAACCATCACGGTTGCGCCCTCCGATTACGGCTGGCACATCATGTACTGCACGTTCTCCTACTCGGGCAACAATACGCCCTATCGGTTCGATTGGAACGACATCGAAAAAGAGGGGACCTTCTCCAATCTCTACTATGAAGCGTTGAAGGCTTCCAATCTCGAATCTTATTCGACCGATCTGCGTGCGTCCATCATCACGTCCTTCGACAACGACGCATGCGTCACCCTCTACGAAAACCGCTATAAGGATCTTTGGGAAAACTGATCATCTATGGGCTATTTTGAGGCAATCTGGAAATCAATTCTACTCGGCACGGTGCAGGGAATCACAGAGTTCCTGCCCGTTTCGTCAAGCGGACATTTGACCCTCTTGCAGCGCGCCATCGGATACGATCTCGGCGGCGGCAGTATGATGTTCGTCAACGTCATGCTCCACTTGGGCACGCTTCTCGCCGTCGTATGGGTGCTGCGCAGAGAGATCCTCGCGCTCTTCAAGAAGCCGTTCAAAACGCTCCTCATGCTCGTTGCCGCGACCGTGCCGGCGGGGCTTCTCGGCGTGTTTTTGAGCGATAAGATCGACGCGATCTTTGCGGGAGACGGCGGAATCGCCTATCTCGCCGTGTGCTTTGCCCTGACGGCGCTCTTGCTCCTCGTGGCGGAATATGCGGCGATGCGGATCAAAGAGCCCGCGCCGCTCGGCTGGAAACATGCGGTCTGTATGGGCGTCATGCAGGCGGTCGCGCTGTTTCCCGGGATCTCGCGCAGCGGCTCGACCATCGTCGGCGGAACCGTCTCCGGCGCGAAACGGGACGACGTGGCGAAGTTCTCCTTTCTCATGAGCATTCCCATCATTCTCGGGAGCGTCGTCTTTGAGCTGAAAGACATCGTGTTCCCCGGCGAGGGGACTGCGGTCGCGTTCGGGGGACCCGAGATCGTCGGCATGCTCTTCGGGATCGTCTTTGCCGCCGCCGCAGGGCTGTTTGCCGTCAAACTCATGCTCAAAATCATCGGAAAGGGCAATTATAAGTGGTTCTCCCTCTATCTCATTCTCCTTTCCGTGACCTGTCTGTCGCTCAATCTCGCGGGAGTTCTGTGATCCGCGCATAATTTCCGCCGCCGCCTCCCATAATAGGAGTATCGGAGGTAAAGACTATGAAATTGAACTGCGGCGATGTTTGTCCCAAGACCGGTTCCTACAAAGTGATCAACGAAGAGGGGAAGGTCGTCAACACGATCTATGTCGGCGAAGGCGAGACGATGCCCCCCACACAGTATGCGAACTGCCATTACGAGTGGGATAACTGACGTTTTGACCGATCGGAGAGAGCGAACCAAAGCGGTTCGCTCTCTCTTTGGAAAAGCGCGGAAAAATTTCCCAAAAATCTGTCACAAAGCGCCCTCTTGAAACGTTATATAGGTGTAATCGGTTACAGAATGGAAAAGCGAAACGAAAAGATCCAACAGGTGGTCGAGGAATACGGCGACACCATCTATCGCCTTGCCTTGCACTATGTCAAAAATCCCGCCGACGCGGAGGACGTAGTGCAAGAGGTTTTGCTTGCCTTTTTTACGCGGGAAATCCCCGAGGAGCGCAGAAAAGCATGGCTGTTGCGGGTCACCGTCAACAAGAGCCTCGACATTCTGCGCAAGCGGAAGAGAAACGTCCCGCTCGAAGAGGATCTCTCGGACGGAAAGGGGGAGAAGGCGAATCTTTCCGAGGAGCTCAAAGAGCTCTCTCCGCTCGACCGTGAACTCATCTATCTCTTCTATTTCGAGGGTTATTCCTCAAAGGAGATCGCGCGGCTTGTCAAGAAGAGCGACGGGGCGGTGCGCAAGCGTTTGGAACGCGCCAAAAAAACGCTCAGACAGATTTTGGAGAACGAATCATGAATTATCGAAGTCAGGTAGAACAATATTCCCTCGACGAGGAGGCGAAAAAAAGGATCTGCGCCGCCCTCTCCGAGGCGACGGATAAAAAAACCGTGCGATGGAGTCCGATGGGGAAACGGCTGCTTGCGGTCGGGACGGCTTGCGCGCTCGTGCTCGCCGTTGCGCTGCCGATAGGACTGACGCAGTTCGGCAAGCCTTCCGAAAGCCTCATCAGCGCCAACGCCCCTTTCGGCGGGGGTGCGTTCGGGACTTCTGCGGGTGACAGCAGCGCGCCGGAGGAGGTTTCGCCGTATCATTGCGCCTATACCTTCGAGCGGAACGAGTATCCCAAAGCCGACGTGGAGGCGACTTTTTGCTTCGGGGCAAACGAGCAGATGTTTCGCCTGTATTGGGAACAGCGGAATGCCGGGCGGGGGGAGATCGTGAGCGGCACCTTTTTTGCGGGAGTTTATCGTTACGGTCTGATGCTGACGGCAGAGGAACGCGCACAGGGTTCCACCGCGCGGAACGAGATTTTTCTCCGCAAGATCGCGCAGGCGTCCGAAGCGCCCGTGGGCGTCTTTCAAAACGGCGTCTGCGTCTATGACAGATTCTCCGTCTCCGAGCTCGAAGAATTTCCGTTCGAGAGCTATCGCGTCGAGCTTGTGGGACTTGAAGACAAGGAGGGCAAAGAGGACTTTGACCCCGACGTGATCTGCGGGACCGCGCCGTATAAAGCCTACTACGACTACGCAAAAAGCATGTACGTCACGATCCCTGCGGAACTGTTCGGCGAGCCGGAAACGGACAGAAGGATCGACTTTTTCTTCTGCGGCTATCTGAAATTTTCGGACGGCACAGATGAACTTCTCTTTCAAATGTCCAACGACGCCCCGCCCTGCTTCTTCTATTCGGCGGAAGGGGAGAACGTCCGCCTTTCCAACACGACGATATAGAACAAAGCGCCGCCCGCGTTCGAAATGCGGGCGGCGCCATTTCATCAAGTTATTTGCAAATTTCTTCGATTCTTTTGAGTTCCTCCCCGGTAAAGGAGGGGTTGATTTTGATATTGTCGAGAATCTGCTCCGAGGATGACGCGCCGATGATGACGGACGAGACGGTTTTGTCTTTCAACACCCATGAGAGGGCGAGCTCGGGCAGGGTCTGCCCGCGCGCCTCCGCCAGATCGCGCAACTCGTCGAGCTGTTTCATGAGCGTGGGGGTGAGCCGCTCCTCTTTGAGGGTAAAACTCTTGCGGATGCGGCTGTTTTCGGGTACGCCGTAGCGGTATTTGTCCGTCAGAAGTCCCTGCGCGAGCGGGGAGTAGACGATGAGCCCGAATCCCGTCTCTTCGGCATAGCGTTTGAGCCCCTCCTGTTCGATATGGCGGTCGAGCAGGTTATAGCAGACTTGGTTGAGAATGAAGGGGGTTCTGAGCTCGCGGAACACGTTGACCGCCGCCTCCGTCTGTTCGCGGTTGTAGTTGGAGATCCCGACATAGAGTGTCTTGCCCTGCTCCACGAGGCGGTGAAGGGCGTAACAGGTCTCCTCGATGGGCGTCTCGGGCGCGGGACGGTGATGATAGAAGATGTCCACATAGTCGAGCCCGAGGCGGGAGAGGCTCTGGTCGAGGGCGGCGGTGAGATATTTCTTGCTGCCGCCGTCGCCGTAAGGTCCCTTCCACATGCCGAAGCCCGCCTTTGTGGCGATCAGCATCTCGTCGCGGTAGCCGCGGAAGCTCTCCCGCAGCAGTTTCCCGAAGTTCTCCTCCGCCGCACCGTTGCGCGGACCGTAGTTGTTGGCGATATCGAACATGGTGATCCCGTTGTCGAACGCGGTGAATACCATGTCGCGCATGTTTTCGAAATTGTCGAACGACCCGAAGTTGTGCCAGAGCCCCAGCGAGATCTCGGGCAGTTTCAGCCCGCTTCCCCCCGCGCGGCGATAGTGCATCGCCTCCTTTTTGTAGCGCATGGGGTCGGGAATGCGTTCCTTGTTCATCAAAAATTTTTTGAAAGTAGATTCATCCGTCATTTTTCTCACCCGTTTTTTTCTTTGAGGATAGCACAAACCGACGGGAAATGCAAGGATTTTTTCACAAGTTTATGAACCGATCTGCCGCCGCGCCGCATAAGTTGAAGAAAACGGCTTTCGGAGCGAAAACAGGGGGTGAACGAATGGAAGTAAAGTCGGAGACGTGTTATCCGCCGCTCGACGGCATCGGGGAGGATTGCAAGACGCTGCGCCTCATCTCTCCCGCCTATGCGGGCAGGGAAGGGGAACTCACCGCAGTCCTGCAATATGTGTATCAGTCCGTCGTATTCGGGGAGATGGGGAATAAAGCCGCTTCCGGATTGCTGCTCGGGATCGCCGTCTCCGAGATGCATCATCTCGAAATCCTCGGCACCGTCATCGCAAAACTCGGCGCGCCGCCCATCTTTACCGCCTGCCCGCCCTATCCCGTGGGGTATTATTCCGCTTCCTGCGTCAATTTCACGCGCAACCCGCGCCAGATGGTCTGCGCCGATATCTGCGCGGAGGAGAACGCGATCTGCGGCTATGAGCGCATGCTCTGCGCCATCAAAAATCCGCCCGTCGCCGCCGTGATCGCGCGCATTCTCGAAGACGAAAAACTGCATTTGAAGGAATTTAACCGCCTTTTGTCCGATCTGTGACCGAACAGTCAGTGAAATTCGGGCATGAATTTCCAATAGCGCACGGGCATGTAGCCGCGCATCTGGCGGAGCCGTTCGCGGGAGGGGATGTTGACGCTGCGGTAGTATCGCTTCCAGAGGGACTGCCATTCCGCCTCGTTTGCGGAGAGCGCAACTTCCGCGCTTGCGAGCGGCGCCGTGAAGATGTTCTTGCCGTCGTAGATCGCCGCCTTCTTCCGCGAGACGTCGTGCAAAACAAAGGGGAATCCCGGCAGGCGCGCCCGAAAGTGGGGAACGAGCAGGTCGACGATGTCGTGATCGGGCGAGAGCGGGGCGTAGAGCGCTCCGCTTGCGCATTCGAGAAAGCGCACGAATCCCTTCATGCGGTGGAGTTCGAAGGTCACGCGGCGGATGCACTCGCTCGCCGCAAGCACGGGCTCCTCCGTGAGCATCTCCCGCACGGGCGCCTTTTTTTCGGCGACCAGTCTCAGATAGCGCAGGGCGATCTGCTCGCGGTTCTCTTCTCCGCTCCGAAGCAGAAAGGACAGATCCTTCATACAGCCCTTGTCAAAGGCGAGGAGCCGCTGTTCCGCCCGCTCCGCGCGCGCGGCGTCGGCGGAGACGAAAATGGTCTCCTGACCGAGTGCGAGCTGTTTCTGCGCCGAGGTGACGTAGGCGTCCTCATCGCCGTAGGAAAGCAGAAACGCCGTCAGAAAAGATTCCTTTGTGCCGTCGGTGAAATAGATCATAATTCCCCCGTCAGCGCGGCATACGCCGCGCCCGAAAACAGACTGAGCTGCCGGGCGCTGTCGTTTCGCTCGCCCGCCGTCAGAAGCGCGCGGATCTCGCGTTCGTCCTTCGCGCCGTAAAATTTGCCGCCCGCCGTCAGAAAGTGCCGCGCCCGTTTGAGCACGACCCGCATCTTTTTGAGATGCTCGAAGGTGAGGGCGGTGTATTTGCGCGCTTCGATGATCTTCTGCGCGCTCCTTCCCCCGACGCCCGGGACCCGCAGCAGCGCTTCGAGGGGTGCGCGGTTGACTTCCACGGGAAAGAACTGCGGGTTGCGGAGCGCCCATGCGCATTTCGGATCGAGATCGAGGGGAAGGTTCTCGTTTTCGGGCGCGATCTCCTCCGCCGTGAATCCGTAAAACCGCAACAGCCAATCCGCTTGGTACAGCCTGTGCTCGCGCAGTTGTCCCGCGGGAAGATCGGGGAGGAGGGAATCGTGCACGATCGGCACATACGAGGAATAGTAGACCCGTTTCAGCCCCATTGTGCGGTACAAGCTCTGAGTGAGGCGGACGATCTGCCCGTCCGGCTCCGGAGAGGCGCCTACGATCATCTGCGTGGTCTGTCCCGCGGGCAGAAAGCGCTCCTTTCGCTTTTCCGCCCGGAATGCCGTCCGCTCCTCGAAGAGAGTGCGCATGGGGAGAAGAAGGCTCTCCTTGCTCTTCTGCGGCGCGAGCAGTTTCAGGCTCCGTTCCGACGGGAGCTCGATGTTGTAGCTCATGCGGTCGGCGTATTTCGCGCCTTCGCGGACGAGTTCGCCGTCCGCGCGCGGAATCCCTTTCAAGTGGATGTATCCGTAAAATCCGTATCGGTTCCGGAGCAGTTTTACCGTGCGGACAAGCCGTTCCATCGTGTAATTCGGGCTCTTCTCCACGGCGGAGGACAGGAACAGCCCCTCGATGTAGTTCCGCTTGTAGAAATCGAGCGTCAGCTCCGCAATCTCCTCGGGCGTTGCGCTTGCGCGGGGGATGTCGAGATCGCAACGGTTCGGGCAGTACTTGCAGTTGTAGACGCAGTCGTTGCTCATCAGAATTTTCAGGAGGGAGATGCATCTCCCGTCCGGCGTGAACGAATGGCAGCAACCCGCCGCAAACCCGTTGCCGATCCCGCCCTCGTTCTTTCTGCCGCTCCCCGAAGAGGAACAGGAGACGTCGTATTTCGCCCCTTCGGTCAGAATTTTCAGCCGCGCTTCGTCGATCATCTTCTCCTCCTTCCGCTCCATTATAGCACACGAATAAATGTTTGTCAAACGTTTGTTTGTAATTTTTCGAAAAAAGAATCTTGCCAAACGGACGGCGGTATGGTATAATGATTTCACGGAATTTTCACAAGACTATGAAACGGCTTTTATGGCAAGAAATTAAAATAGGGTACGGAGGCGAAAGATGAAAATTCTGATCGTAGACGACGAAGAGATGATCCGTGCGGTGCTTCGGGAATATATCGAGTTCGAGGGGAACGAGGCGGACGAAGCGCAGGACGGCATGGAAGCCGTGCGAAAGTGCCGTGAAAACGATTACGACGTCATTCTGATGGACGTCATGATGCCGCGGCTCGACGGGTTCTCCGCGGTCAAGGAGATCCGAAAATTCAAAGATACGCCCGTGATCATGCTCTCCGCGCGCAGTGAGGAGTATGACAAGCTGTTCGGGTTCGAGCTCGGCTCGGACGACTATGTGACGAAGCCCTTCTCGCCGAAGGAAGTGATGGCGCGCATCCACGCCGTGACGAAGCGCGCGGCGGGCGGAGACGGGAAGCCGCACGACATCTATGAGTTCGAGGGACTGCGGATCGACATGGTGGGGCGGAACGTCTATGTGGACGGAGAGCGCGCCGAACTCACGCCGAAGGAATATGAACTCCTGTTCTATTTCGTGGAGAACAGGGGCGTTGCGCTCAGCCGCGAAAGATTGTTGAACAAGGTCTGGGGATACGACTTTTACGGCGACGACCGCACGGTGGATACGCATGTCAAGATGCTGCGCGGCAATCTCAAAGAATACCGCAAATTCATTGTCACGTTGCGCGGACTCGGCTATAAATTCGAGGCGTAACGGAAATGGGCGGAAGAAAAAAGGGCTCCGCGCGCAGAAAGGCGCGTCCCGTCAATCTCAATCTCATCCTATGGTTTTCCTTCCTGCTCTTTGCGGTCGTTCTGATCGCATTGTTCACCGTCGTACAGCATTTTCAGCTGACGCGGCAATATCGCGAGGAGATGCGGGAGAACCTGTGGAAAGCCGCCTATTCGATCAAGGCGCCCCTCAAAGAGGGAGATCCGGACCGGGAGGAAGTCGGAAAAATTCTGCTCACGATCGTCAACGAGTACGGTGTGAGCGCCTATCTCTTCTCCGCGGACGGGGAGTCCATCTATCCCGCGATTCCCGTCTCCGAACGTCCGATGTACGTCTCGATCTATGAGAAAGTCAAGGAAAAGTACGAGGCGCTGCCCGAGGACAAGCGCGGCGAAAACCTGTTCGTGCCCGTCCCGGAGGACGACGCCGAGGGGTATGCGACGACCGTCTCCCTCTGGAACAGCGAGCAGTATCTGTATCTGACGAGCTCCTATGAGCCCGTCGAGCACATTCTGAACGACATGACGTGGCTCTCGATCATCACCGCGTTCTTTGCCGTGGCACTCTCCTTTGTCGTCAGCGGGTTTGTCTCGATGGTGATTACCAAGCCCGTCACGGAAGTCACGGAGCGCGCAAAGGAGCTTGCGCGGGGGAATTATGTCGCGTTCGACAGAATGTATTTCTGCACGGAAGTGAACGATCTGAGCCGCGCGCTCGACTATGCCGGAACCGAGATCTCCAAGACGGACCGCATGCAGAAGGAATTCATCGCGAACGTCTCCCATGACTTCAAGACGCCGCTCACGATGATCAAGGCGTACGCCTCGATGATCCGCGAGATTTCGGGCGACGATCCCGAAAAGCGGGCGGCGCACACGCAGGTCATCATCGACGAGACCGATCGGCTTGCCGCGCTCGTGGGCGATCTGCTCGATCTTTCGCGCTTGCAGGCGGGAGCGGATTCGGTCGAGCGCACGGTGTTCAACCTGTCCGAGGAGGTGTGGCGGGTGGCGGACCGCTTCGGGTTCCTCACGGACACGGAGGGCTATACCTTCGTGACGGAAGTGGACGAGGACGTCTACACGTTTGCGGGCAAGGAGCGGGTGGAGCAAGTACTCTATAATCTCATCGGGAACGCCGTCAATTACACGGGCGGGGACAAAAAGGTCACGATCCGCCTCAAAAGCGGGGAGAAAGCCTCCCGCTTCGAAGTGATCGACACAGGCAAGGGCATTCCGCCCGAGGAGATCGACACCATCTGGGAGCGGTATTATCGCTCCTCCGACGCGCACAAGCGCCCCGTGCAGGGCACGGGCTTGGGACTGTCCATCGTCAAAAACGTACTCAAAAAGTACAATATTCCCTTCGGCGTCTCCTCCGAGATCGGAAAGGGGAGCTGTTTCTGGGTGGAATTTCCCAATCCGCCCGAAACGTAAAATGGCTCAAAACCCCCGCCCCGCGCCTGTGCGGTGGAAACGGGTTGGATGGTTCATCCTTTGGGGCGAATTACCTGCTCAACGGCTTTTACGGGGGTGATAAAGTGGAATTGAAAGAATGTGACGACATTAAACTCAACCGCGAGATAGAAGAACTCGCAAAGTGCGGTATCCGCAAAGGATGTCTTGGGACGATCGCAAAATTGGGCGAAAAGCGCAGTCTTGTTCTCTTTTATAACCCTGAAGATTTCGGGGACAGCGCGTGGGCATGGGCGGAGAATGGCGCGTTGGACTTTTTGCAAAGACCCGTAAAAAAGCATATTGCAGAATTTGCGGCGTGGGTCAAAACGCAGGATCCCGCCAAAAAGACAAGATTCACGGAAACGCATTTGCGGGAATACGACGCGGTGGAAGTGCTCGTCGAGAAAGAGCAGTACGCAAAGCACGGCGTCCACAAGGGCATGGAGGGGACGATCCTCGAGCCGCAGAAGATCAGGGGACGCTGGCTTGTGTTTTTCCCCGACGAAACGGGCGCGGATACGATCGATTGCCCCATTTCGGAAACCGATCTGAAACTCGTCTTCCGCCCGTAAATTTTTAACGGACTTTTATGGGAGTGGCAAAATGAAATTGGAAGAGTACGACGGCATACATCTGAACCGCGAAGTGGAAGAACTCGCAAAGTGCGGCATTCATAAGGGCATGGAGGGGACGATCCTCGAGCCGCAGAAGATCAGGGGACGCTGGCTTGTGTTTTTCCCCGACGAAACGGGCGCGGATACGATTGTTTGCAGAATAAAAGAAAAAGACTTAGAACTTGTTTGTCGCTGAATTGCACTAAAAGTATCTATGCCGCGCTCATGGTGCATCCGCTCTTTAGCCTTGAATAACCCGAAAATAAAATTCCCCGCCTTTTTACGCCGGGGATAATTATTTATAGATGTTCTATGGAACACACGCTCTATGCGAATAGATGATTATTCGGTAAAGGCATTACTTTTTCATGGAATTATCGGAGTCGGCGGCGGTAAGACCTTCCGTTTGGGTTTTCAAAATCTCCGAAATCACGGTGTTCCTGCTTTGCGGCGAGAGCGAAGAGCTCAGCATGATCGCAGAATACAGCTGCTCTTCGCGTCCCGCTTCGTCGCTGAGCTTGGAGACCTGTTTGAGCGTCGTGCGGTGGACGGATAATATGATCCCGCTGAAGATTTCCACGATCGCCGCGCTGATCGCGGGGATCAACGATACCAACAGCTTTTCCTGAAACGCCAGCGCAATGCACACCGTGATCGCAAACAGCAACAGTCCAAAGACCGCGCTCATCAGCGCCAATGCAAAGGTCAGTTTGAGCTGCCGTGTGATAATCAAAAAGTATTCGTAATTCTCCCGACGTTTCGAAAGCCATATCTGCGCCAGCGAAGGCGTGATGGTATCCGAGTGCATCTGTCCCATCGCGTCCTGCAAAGCCGCCATCCGCGCATCCGCGCCCGCTCTCATTGTCTTGCTCTCGTATTTTATATAGACGATAAACCCCACGACCAGCGAGAACAACACCCCGAGCGCGACCAGTGCGACCGTGATGATGAAAATGATCGTTGCCGAATCCGTATTCATAATTTTTCCTCCGAAACCGCGAATTTTCGCATTTTTTTATATTTTAACGGTTTTTTCGTTTTTGTCAAGACTTCCCATAAAAATTGCCTTTTTTTCTGTCAAAAAATGTGAAAAATCGTCGCTTCGGCGCGAAAATATCCCTTTGTCCCTTGACTTGTCCGTTTGCAAAGTTTATAATAAATTCAAAAGGGCGGTTATATTTTTATGCTCCGACTTGCGAGGTACGACATGAAAAAATTTTGGATGAACTTATGCGGCTCTCTGCTCGGGACTGTGATGTTTCTCTCGGCGGCGTGCGCCTGCGCGCCGCGTTCGGAGCAGACGGTCGAGGAGGCGGACGCAACGTATGTGGATTATTCTTCGGACGGCGAATACTCCACGACGATCACGAGGCGCGGCGGAGATTTCGAGGGGATTTCGAAGGACGATGTGACGGTGCGCTATCACTGTTATATGCACAAGAACGGCTTGGGAAAGGAAGAGGACGGAGCGAGCGTCGATACCAAGACCGCGCAGGTCCTGAGCGCGGAAGCAAACCCCAACGGTTCGCTCAAATTGACTTTCCTCGATCCCGATGCGATTTCCAACCAGACTCCGTATTACAGCATCTATGTGGATAAGCTCAATCTCGTCGCGGGCGTCGAGGTGGATTTCGCAGCCCATTCCCTGTCCTGCGACCGGGACTATGTGCTTGTCTCCGAGCGGACGGTCAAACTGACGCTGACGTTGGAAGAGGGGGAATTTGCCGACCGCGTCACGAAGGACAACATCATCCTCGGCGGGTCTTTTGAGGGAATGAGTGTAGAAAGCGTCTCGGCGGCGGGCAAGTATCTGACAATGCAACTCAGCGGCGATCTGTCGCTCCACGAACAGTCGGGCGTCTATCTCGACGGCGTCGTGCGCCTTACCGCAGACTCGGTGAAAGATCATACCAGCTCGCTCGAAGCGCGCGTTCCCGTTCTGTCGACGGTGGCGCGGCTGGACGCGGGCAGAATGCGGGTATCGCACGGCGACGTCACGATCCCGCTCGTCTTGGTCGACGTCGTTCACGACCTCGGTGAGCTCACGCCGTCGGACGTCGTCTTTTTGAATGAAAACGGTTCGGCGGCGACGGACGTCACCGTCAAAGAACTCGTCGTGACGGGGGATACCGAAGTGTGCCTCGTGCTCGGAGCGGACGGCGTGACCGATCAAAATTCCGCCGCAAGACTTCTGAACGGGCGCACGGTGAAAGTGAAGGATTATCAATTTAGTGCGGAACTCGTATTTGCATCGTTCTATCCCGTGTTCGACTATGTGGAGGAAAAGAACGGCAAGTTCGAGTTTACCGTCGAGCTCTATGCGAACAACGGCGAATTTTCCGAGACGCTCACGGCTTCCGACGTGAGTTTTGGCGGTGCGTTCGAGGGCGCGTCCGTCCGCAAGCTGACGCGCACGGGCTTGACGACGGCGGAGCTCGTTTTCTCGGCGGAAACGGGCGGACAGTCTGCGGAGACCCTCGATATGAACGGGGAGATCGTACTTGCGGGGAACACCCTCGTCGATCTGTGGGGCGAGCTCAAGGACGAGCCTACTGCATATATCAGAAATTATTCGCGGGACAGCCTCGGGCGCGACTTCAAGGAGACCGCTTTGACTGTCTTTCAAAAAGCGCAGGAATTCGGGGAACAATTTTCGGGCGTGATCAGCGGCGTGGCGGGCGCATATAACGCGATCGCGACCATCCTCGACCTTACGGGTCTCATGCCGTCCACCCAAAGCAAGATGTTGAAGCTCATCGAGGAGATCAAAGAACAGCTCAACCGCATGGAAGATCTCTTGCAGGAGCAGAACCAACTTTTGAAAGAGGA
>CANRGR010000033.1 GCA_947630245.1 uncultured Clostridia bacterium
GCATTGCGCCAACAGTTATCAACTGTTGGCAGGATGCAATGCTCCACCCTATAAGGGGCAGCAAGGGGTGGGACGGGTTTCCCTCGTCGCACCTTTGAGGGGCAGCAAGGGCTGCGAGGCGGGAAGGATTCATCATTTTTAATAATTCTGACTTATGGTGGATATAAATTATTTTGATAATATGTCGGGTTGCGAGGCGGTGAAAAATCTTTGACAAGGGGGGGGGTGACTATGGTAAAATGAAAATATATTATTATAATGTAAAGGAGAATTACCATGAAAACGTTGCGAAAGTGTTTTCTCGCCATCCTCGGCATTCTTTCCGTGATGGCATTTACTCTTTCGATAGCCGCTTGCGGCGAGAAAACGGTAACGCTCTCGTTCGACGCCCACGGCGGACCCGCTGTCGAATCGGTGGAAGCGACGCCCGGGCAGGAAGTCACGCTTCCCACGCCCGAACGGGAGGGGTATACGTTCGAAGGTTGGTATCCGAGCGAGGCATTGGAGGGAGATCCGCTCGGCAATCCTCTGATCGCGCCCGAGGAGGACGCGACGTATCACGCAAAGTGGACGGCTCTTCCCGCCATCACCCTCGACTTGGACGGCGGAACGCTCGCGGAGGGAAATCTCTATCTGAAAGCGGGCGAAAATCTCTATTCGTTTATGCAGTCCCGCGTGCCCACCAAGACGAACCGTCAGTTCGGCGAGTGGCTCTCGGGCGACGCGCCTTTGGCGTCCAACGCCAAGATGCCCGCCGAGGGGATTACGCTGAAAGCGCATTGGAAGGTTCCCTACACGCTCAACATCTACAAGCAGAATCTTGCGCTTGACAACTATGTCAAGGACGAGGCGCTCTCCTCGGAGGGATTCGGCTATGCGGGCGAGACCGTGCGGACGGATAGCTCTGTCCAGCATTTCGTGCTCAATGGAGAGATGTCCCATTCCGTCGTGCTCGAGGACCGCGACGAGAACGTCGCCGATTTCTACTATGACCGCGACAGCTACTTCATCGTCTATGACGCGAACGCACCCGAGGGCGCGGACGAAGTGCAGGGCGAGATGGAAGAGGAAACCTATCCCTATGAGACGGAACCCACGGTGAAGGCGAGCGGCTTCTCGCTCGACGGATACCGTTTCCTCGGTTGGTCCACGCAGAAGGGCGGGAAAGCGGAGTACGCCGCAGGCGAAACGATGTCTCCGCTCGACCGTGACATCACGCTCTATGCCGTATGGGACGGCGACCGCTATACCGACGCGTTCGACGGCGTCGACAATCTCTTCCTCGGCGAGGACGGCGTCTCCGTCTATCTGCAACGCGCGGGATTGCCCGAGATCGAGGGCGTTCTCGACGCGGACGGATATTTCACCTTCACGGGCAAGGACTTCGAACTGAAAGGGCGGATCGACCGCGCGAAAAAGACCTTTGTCTATCTCGTCGACGCGGAACAGCGCGAATATGTGTCCCTCGATCCGTATGCGAGCCTGATTGATTTCTCTGTCGTGTTTACGATCGGCGATTACGACACCGCGAGCATTGCCTTCTACGATTATACGGAGGAAGGCAGGGGCGATCTTCTCAAAAAGATCGATGGCACCTACGCGATGGACGCTCCCCACTGGGGCGATCTCGGAATCTACACCTTCCATGCAAACTCCGCTCCCGGAGAGGGCTATGAGGACTATGAAGTCTTTAACTTCCAGACGGGAAGCGGCACGCTGAATTCCGAGCCGGTCTGGTTCTTTGCGATTCAGGGCAAGGAGGCGACTAACGGGAGTTTGGGGACCTATCTCACCATGACGCAGACGGGATTCACCTATCCCGTGCTCGTCTTGAACGGCTTCGGAGGCTGCGCGTATCTCCGTTCTCCGGATTCCGATCCGGTGACGACCATCTCCTATATGCCCGCGAACTATACGGGCGCATATTTCTACGCGGATGACGATGAATATGTCATTCTCAACAGGGACAGTTCGCTCTTCGGGCTTGTCAAGGTCGGCGTGACGATCGGTTACGACTCGCAGAACAATCCCAGCGACGTCGGCTATTTCCTCGTCAACGACGGCAGCACGGGTCCCTACGACTGCACCTATACCGACGCAGACGGCAATTCCGTCACCGAGCGCGTCTACATGGACGGCTACGGCAATGCGGTCTACTACGGAAAGGTGACCGTCGGCGAGGACGGCACGGAGAGCTATGAGTTCACGAAGAACTGCACCTACTCTCCCGCCTTTACTTACTTCTATCCCATCCTGGAAGAAGTGGACGACGAAGAAGGGAGCGCGATCGGAATCGATGTGGGAACCCCCGTCAATTACAACCGCACGGTCTTTACCGACGAAGAGGGGAAGGAATACACGTTCTCCGTCTCCTCCACGCCTGCCTATTCCTTCAATTCTCAGGAGGGAACGGGCTCGTGGACAAGAAAGGGCGTCCTTGCCAAGCTCGACGCGACGGCGGGAAGCTACTTTGTCGAGAGCAGCAGACGGGTGAGAGGATCCGAAATTTCGAGCAGTTCGAGCGCACCCGCCAATTATCCTTACTATCTGTTTGATTGGCGGCTCTATGTCACGGGCGCGCCCCGCACCGCCTCCGGCTCCTACGGCAGCGCAACCGACAACTATGCGGAGCTCTGGGGCATGACCGGCTTCAACGTGGACGGCTACGACACATCCGAACGCATCTGCTCGGGCAATCTGCTTCCCACGGAGGAACAGACGCCCGACGGATACACCGTCTATCAGCTCACGGTCACGAAGGCGAACATCTCTTCGAGTACTACTTACAACGGGTATGCGGTCGGCACCGTGATCGAGCTCTACTTCCTGCCCGGCGGCACGGCGGTATTCCTCGAAACCGAGGAAGTCTCCTTCACGTCAAGCGAAGGCGAGACGCTTTCGGTCGATAAATTCGGCAAGGCGCACTACACGCCGCAGGGCGGCGAGGCGACGGACGCGACGTTCACCACATCGCCCGTCGGCGTAGCCGGCGTCATGTACTCCTTCGTTGCGGGCGATAAGACGTTCGATTTCTTCCGTCCCAACACCGGCAGCGAGGGCTATGAGCTCCTCGGCGACATCTATACGCAGGACGAGAACAACGCGGTCGGGCTTACGGGCTGGAACGCGTCCTACCGCTCCCTTTCGGCTTACACGTCCTCGCAAATGATCGCCCTTTCGGGAGACCGTGCGATTCTCTATGTGTTCTATGAAGAATACAGGGGCGGAGGAATCTTTGAGCGGACTTACATTCTCTTCGGCTCCGTGCAGGCGGTTGAGGACAAGGATGGGGTTTACAAGTTCACCAAGATCGCGGGTCCTTCTTCCTCGATTAACTCGTTCCCCGTTCCCTTCGAGTTCAAGTATCTCGGCGAAAACGGGTTTGCAATCTATACGAACAGGCTCGAACTCAACGCGACGGACGGTGCAAACGGCACGCTCGTGGCGGACGGCTTCGGCACCGCAACCTACACCGACGGAACCGGCGCACAGCACACGGGCAAATTGCAGATCGTGGCGGAATACAGCAAAAGCGCGGGACTCTGGAACGACGACACGAACAGCCGCGATACGGCCAGAGGACAGTATCTTTACAGAATCGTGGAAGAGAACGGCGCCGAATGGAACTTCTCGTTGGAGAGCATCAACGGGAGCTTCAATGCCGCGGATCGCAAGACTTTCCGCGTGGCGGGAGACTTTGCGGGCGTCTATTGGATCATCGAAAATAATGACGGCAACGGATCCATGACGAGCAATTACTATCTCTATGACGGTCTGCATGTCTATGAGATGGCGGGAAACAGCAGTAACAGCGCAAGATGGATCGGCAAGATCGAAGAAAGCACAGAGGCGCCGAACGGCGTGACGCTCACGCTTTCCAAGCTCTACGGCACCGGGTCCGATACCTTGAATCTCGCCCTTCGCAAGAAGGAGAACAATTTGGGCAGAATGCGCTCCCTCTCCTTCGTCTACAACGACGCCTATGCGCTCGATTACACCGTCGTGGATACGGACGGCAAAGAGACTGCGCGTCTCTTCGGCGACGGCTACGACTTCATGGGGCTCACCTATACGGAAGTGGGCGGCAAAGAATACAGAATGCGCGTGAGCGAGTTTAACGCGGAAGAGGGGTATCTCTCCGTCGAAATTTCGGACGGGGAGACGCAGAGCTCGATCATCTTCGACATCCTCGACGGCAACAAACTGTCCGCGCGCACGTTGCTTGCGTTCGACGCGTTCAACACAAACCGGCAGCTCACCGACAACAAGGAACGCCTTGTATCCGACGGACACGGAAACGGCAGCTATTATCCCATCGGATCGGAGGGAATCGAGGGCTTCGTCGAACATTTGGATGGCAGCGTCTATTCCTTCGAGAGCACGGACGGGAAGATCTCCTTCCTCTTCACGCTCTATGCGGACTCCGCGCAGAACTTCTATTTCTCCATTCATATGGAGGGCTTCTCCGGATTCTTCTATGAGACGGAATCCTTCACGTCGCTCTGGCTCGACGGCGACGAGAACGCGACCTACTACGGAATTTACGGACAGTCTTTCGACGGGAAGTACAACATTCTCGGTAAAGACGGCTCCATTCTCGAATTCTATTCCGACCGCGCGGGCTATCACTACTATTTCATCTCCTACGACGAGAGCGGCGCACCGCTTCCCGAGCTTGTTCCCGTGCAGGGCGATTATGCCTACATCGACAACGTGGTCTACGGCTATCAGGGCGGCGCGGAGGCGAGCGCTCTGCCCGCGGGCGTCGATACGATCGGCTTCGCGGCGTTCTACAACAAGCCCGTCGTCACGATTGACCTCTCGGGCGTCAAGACCGTCGAGGACTACGCGTTCGCAAATTGCGAAGCGCTTCAAACGGTGACGGGAGCTTCCTCCGTCGAGACGATCGGCAGATATGGTTTCTTTAACTGTCTGGCGCTCTCCGAAATCGACCTCACGGGCGTAAAAACGATCGGCGAATACGGCATGGATAACGTGATCTCCCTTGCCTCTGTCCATCTCGATTCCATCGAGGAGATCGGCGACTTTGCGTTCCATTCCGACTACGGCGCGGCGTCTTCGATTTTCGGCAACCATCCGAAGCTCATCGAAGCGCACATCGGCGAAAACATCCGCCATATCGGAACGAGAGCATTCAGCAATCTGCATGTGTTCGCAAGCGATGGCTCCATACTCAGCATCTATTTCCACACCAAACCGGACGCCGACTACGATTCCATCATCACCGAGAACGAAGTGTTCTATCAGACGGAGATCGCGTTCTATGTCGATTCCGTCGAAGTTGCCAAAGCGATCTACGGAAGCAAGATGGCAACGCTCTACCGCTCCACAGGCGCACAGCAGGCATATCATCAGATCATCCGCATTGCAACGGAGGGCGACACCGAGGAATACGGATTCTATCTCCGCGCCGACTACACGGCAACTACGTCGTCCGATGTGCAGATCGTCCGTCTCGACGGCATGCTCGCCGACGGCGACGGCGCAACGTCGAAGGAATATCGCAATCTCTGCTACATCAAGGAAGGGAATACCCTTCGCCTCACGGGCTACGATCCGGACGCGGAAGGACATTTCACCGAAGAGACCGCGACCCTCTCCGAGGACGGCGGCATTTACAAACTCGAAATCGGCGGCAGAGTCTTTGTGAGACTGAGCGATTCCTTGCCGATCGTCTACACGAACGGAAACGACAAACTCAGCATCACGGGGACTGTCAGCGTGACGAACGGAAAATTCTCCGCAACGTTGCAAGGCGTCTACCTCAACGGCGAAATCCAAACCGAAGGAGCGCTTACCAAGACGGATCAGACGAGCAGCAGAGCGGGCTATGTCCGCATGAACGCGACGAGCAAGTACGACTACCA
This sequence comes from uncultured Clostridia bacterium, assembly GCA_947630245.1. Lineage (GTDB taxonomy): Bacteria > Bacillota > Clostridia > Christensenellales > Borkfalkiaceae > Gallimonas. The sequence continues at coordinate 5,889 of CANRGR010000033.1, forward strand.
GTTCGCGCTTGCAACGGATCTCACCTTCACCGTTCCCACCGCGATTGATTATTTCGAGGGTCCGAACAGCAACCAGCGTATCACGGTGACGACCACGAGAAGCGGCGATACCGTTACGCAGACGCTTTCCTTCTCAACAAACCTTTCCGACGCCGACGGTCTGCTCGGAAAGGACGTCACGATCCCGCGTTCCTATGTGGAGGCGACTAACCTGAATTCCGCAAGCAACTACACGTTTGAGGGAGATCCCGTGTTCACCGATACCACCATCACGGCACATGTGAAGGGCAAGAACAGCAACAACAGGGATTATGAGTGGATCTTCAACTTCACGCTTGATCGCGTCGCCCGCACCTACACGGTGAAAACCGATCTCGTGTACGGCATCAAGACCTTCGAGGGCTACCGGTCGGAAACCTACGGGAGAGACTTCGGGTTCAAGGTCATCCTCGATTCCCGCGAGGGCGAGACGAAGATGACGGACGTCTATCAGATGATGTACCGTGACTTCGGAAAGACGACGGCGTTCTCCTCCGTCGGAACGTCAAGCGCGACGAAGGAAAAACTCGGCGAGAACGAATGGTATATCTTCTCTACCAGCACATCTTCCCGCGGCGCGTTCCGCCTCACCTACATCCCCGCAAAGGACGGCAAGGCGGAAGAGCTGAAAGTGGAGGAACTCACCATCACCGACGAGCTCTATTCGGGCGACCTCAATGACATGAAATACGGCGATTGCTATGCGTCCTTCCTTCTCGACAAGGACGGCAATGCGCTCAACGTCACGTCCTATGCGCTCAACTACTATTCCTACGACAAGAACGGAAGAGTGGCAACTCCCTCGAAACTTTCCTATTCGGGAAGCAATCTCGCGATCGAGAAGAAGGGGAATAACACCTTCGATCTTACGGTCAAGGGTTACATTAAGGTCGGCGCAAGCGGCACGACGAACGTCACGCTCCACTTCACCGTGACCTATCATCCCGAAGGGAAGAATTTCACCATTGATCAGAAGGATGAAATTATCATCCGCGAGTTCACCGATACGGACGGCGTTCTTTACCGCGCGCTGTTCGTCAAGGATCAGTCGGGCAAGACGACCTTGATGCACTTCGAGTACCTGCCGGCAGGCGGCTCCTCCTACACGAAGGCGACGGTGGACAGTTCGGGAAGTGAGACGGACGGCGCGTACGCCGCGCACTACGGAAACGGCAACAGCCGTGCCGACTATTCCATCACGCTCACGGACGACGGAATGACTGTCACAAAGAAATGAGGAAAGTAACCTCAACGCTCTGCCCGCGCTTCGGCGCGGGCAGAATGCCGTCCCGCCGTTTTCTGCCGTAAAAACCTTGACATCCCGCCGCGGGAATGATATAATCTTTTCAATCTCAAATTTAAGGAGGCATTTCAATGTCCGAACTCAAAAAAACAAAAAAGGGGTTGACGTATTCGGGGTTGATTCTTCTCGTCCTGTTTGCGGCAATCACCGTCCTCGGCTTTGTCTTTTACAAGGAGATCTTCACCGACACAGGCTGGTTTATGACCTATGATTCCGGCAGTGAGCTCATCAATTCGATTCTGCGCCTTGTGCCCAAAATCATCAGATCCTTCATGGCTCTGTTCATCACGCTCCTCGTGATCTACATCGTCTGCTCGCTCATCAAAGTCATCTTCAAGGGCACGCCGCGCAGAATCACGATCGGCAAGCTCGTGAACAGCATCGTCAAGGTCGTCATCTGGGCGGTTGCGGTCATCGCCGTTCTTGCCATCTGGGGCGTCAACGTCGGCGCGCTCATCGCGGGCGCAGGAGTGCTCACGCTCGTCATCGGGCTCGGCATGCAGAGCCTCATCGCCGACGTCGTCTCCGGCATCTTCCTCGTCTGCGACGGAACGTTGCAGGTGGGGGACATCGTCACGATCGACGGCTGGCGCGGCACCGTTCAGGAAATCGGAATCCGCAACACGCGGCTCATCAACGCGAGCGGCGATATCCGCGTTGCCAACAACAGCACGATCAAGATCTTCGTCAACCAGAGCCGCGAGATCTCCCTCGCCACCGTCACCGTGGGCATCGCCTACGAGGAGGACATCGCGAAGGTCGAGAAGATCATCGAGGACAATCTCGAATCCCTCAAAGCAAAACTTCCGCTCGTCACCGACGGTCCCTTTTACAAGGGCGTGGACAAGCTCGATTCTTCGAGCGTCAACCTTCTCTTCGCCGCGAACTGCAAGGAAGCGGATATCTTCCAGGTTCAGCGCGATCTGAACCGCGAGATCAAGATTCTCTTCACGGAGAACGGCGTCAACATTCCGTTCCCGCAGGTCGTCGTCCACACGGAAAAAGACTGAAAACCCTCTTTGCGCCGCAAAGGGGCGGAAGGATTGAGCCGGGCGGAAATTTCCGTCCGGTTTTTTGCGCCGCGCTCCCTGCGCGCCCGCCTTGTGAGGCGCGCAGGGAGCGCGGCGCTTTTGCGATTTTTTCTCCGTCTGTGCGATTTCCCTTGACACGCCCCGCAAAAAGAAGTACAATATTCGGGATGGAAGAAAGCATCGTAACCGTCGTCGCGGATGCGGAAAAGCGGGCGGCGGAAATTCAAAATCAAGCGCAGGAGAAGGCTGCTGCGATCGTCACGGACGCGGAAAAGGAGGCAATGGAACTTGCAAAGGCGTCCGAAACCGCATGTGCGGAGCTTGCGGAGGAGATCGTCAGGCGGGCGCAAGAGGAGGCGGACGCCGCCTATGAACGGGCGATCGAAGCCGTCCGCAAGGAAGCGTCCGCTTTAGCGGAAAAGCGCATGGAGCACATCGACGCGCAGGCGGCTGCCATCGTCGGGAGGATCTCGAAGTGATTTGCAGGATGCGAAAACTGCATCTTGCCGCGCTTTCCTATGACCGCGACAACGTTCTGAACGCGTTGGAACGCACGCATGCCGTCGAGATCGAGGAACACGCCGCCACGGAGGCGACGTCCTTCTTCACGTCCGATCGGGAGGAGCTTTCCGCCTATCTCGCCTCGCTCGAAGGGGCGCTTTCGGTCATCTCGTCCCAGGTCTCCCCGAAGGAGAACAAGGACGTCAAAGACGGGTTTTCGGTCGGCTACTCGGAGTTTCTCGCCGCAAGGGACTATCGCGCCCGCGCGGACGAACTCGTCGGTCTGGTTGCCGATCTCACGGAGGAAAAGGCGGCGGCAGAGCGGGAAACCGCACGGCTCACGCGCGAAATCGCCGCGGTGAGACCGTATTCCGCGTTGGATCTTCCCTTTTCCGCCGCGCACGGCACGAAACACACGGCGGCGCGGCTGGGCATGCTGTCCGCTCCCGCCTTCGAAACACTCAAAAGACAGCTTGATTCGCTCCCGCTCGTCGCGTTTGAGGCGGTTCCGACCGCGGAGGGGACGCTGTTCTTTTCCGTCTGCCACAGGAGCGTGCTCGAAGAGTTCGACCGTCTCCTCGGCGGCGCGTCCTTTGCCGCATGTCCCTATGAGGGGGACAGGACCGGCGCGGAACTTCTGTCCGCCTTCGAAGAGGAGCTGAGGACACAGGAGAAGAGAAGAGCGGCGGCGGAGGAGAGCCTCAAAGCGCTCGCCTGCGAAGTCCGTCCGCTCAAAATATATTGCGATTTTGTGGGCTTCGAGCTCGAAAAAGCGGAGGCGTCCTCAAAAATGCAGACGACGGCGCACGTCGTCTTTATGAAGGCGTTCGTTCCCGCGGACGAGGAGGAAGGGGTGAAATCTGCCCTCGATTCCCTTGCCGTTCCGCTCTTCTATGAATTTTCCGACCCCGCGGAGGAGGAATTTATTCCCACCCTCACGCGCAACAACAAGATCGTCGAAAATTTCGAGACGGTCACCAATATGTATTCCGCGCCGAACGCAAGGGAGCTCGATCCCAACACCGTCATGTCCTTCTTTTACAGCCTGTTTCTCGGGTTCATCATGGCGGATATGGGCTACGGGCTCATGATGATGCTCGGCGGATTTTTTATCCGCAAAAAGATGCGGGGAGGGGTCGCGAGTCTCGGCGGCGTGTTCGGAATCGGCGGCGTGTTCGCCTTCCTCTGGGGGATTCTGTTCAATTCTCTCTTCGGGGAGCACGTCTTGCCCTTTACCGTCATGCCCGACGCGCAGACCGCGATGTATTCGCTGGCGGGGATCGACCTGCCCGCGGTGCTCGTCATCGCGCTCCTGCTCGGGATCGTGCAGCTGTTTGCGGGATATCTGTGCAAATTCGCGCAGTGTGTGCATCGGAACAAGCCGTGGGACGGCGTGTTCGACGGTCTCGTCTGGGCGGGCTTTTCGCTCGGGGCGTTTCTTGCCGTCGTGGGGCTCACCGAGGATTTTCATCTCTCCGTGCTGACGGGAATCGGAGCCGTCATGGCGGGAGGCTTCCTCGTCGTGGCGATTTTCACGGCGGGACGGCACGAAAAATTCCCCGGGAAACTGTCGAAGGGATTCGGTTCGCTCTACGGGCTCATCAATTACTTTACGGACGTGTTGAGTTATATCCGTCTGTACGGGCTCATGCTGACGGGCGCGGTGATCGCGCAGGTGATTTCGGATTATTCCCTGCAATTCATCACGTCCGGCTCGGCGCTCGTCGTGCTCGGGGTCGTCCTCATGGCGGTGGGGCATGTGTTCAACCTTGCGATCAGCCTGCTCGGCGCATACATCCACACGGCGCGCCTGCAATATGTGGAGTTCTTCGGCAGGTTCTACGAGGGCGAGGGGAGACTGTTCGACCCGCTCGGCTCGCATAAGAAATATATCCTTCTGGAAGAGGGAACGGCGCAGACGCCGCAGACGAATGCGGCTTAACGATAGAAAATTCACGGAGGTCTTTATATCATGTATTCAACCGGTTATGTGGTTGCGGTCATCGGGATCGCGCTGTGCGTGATCCTCTGCGGCGTGGGGTCGGGGCTCGGTCTTTATAAGACGGCGAGCGCCACCGCGGGCGTCCTCGGAGAGGATCCGAAGAAGTTCGGCAAGCTCATCATCCTCATGCTTCTCCCCGCAACGCAGGGGCTCTACGGCTTTTTGATCGCAATTCTTGCGACGAATAAGCTCGGCGCCATCACGGAGATTGCCGAAGCGTCGCAGGCGTTGGCGCAGGGGTGGTCGATCTTTGCGGCATGCCTTCCGATGGCGATCTCGGGCTTTGTCTCGGCGTTCTTCCAGTCGAAGGCGGCGGTCAACTGCATCTATGCGGCGGCGAAACAGGACAGCCTCGGCTTCAAAGTCGCAATGGGACCTGCGATGATCGAGTTCTATGCGCTTCTCGGTCTCGTCATCTCCCTTTTGCTCGTCATCGGGATTTAAGTTATGGGAAAGGAAGAGATCGTAGCGCGCCTTCTCTCCGACGCGGAGGCGGAGGCGGCGGAGACCGTACGCGCCGCACAGATCCGCGCGGAAGAGATTCTCGCGGCGGCGAAAGAGCAATGCGGGAGGGAGCGCGACGGCGCGGAAAGAGAGGCGGAGGCGCGGGCTTTGCGCATCCGTGAGGGCAGAGAGGCGACGGCGAGGCTGGACGGAAAAAAGATCCGTCTTGCCGAAAAGCGGCGCGTCCTTGACGCCGTGTATCGGCGCGCGCTCGAAATGCTCCTGCGCCTCGATCGCAGCGACGCGGTCGCGCTCGCGGAGCGGCTTCTGAAAGAGAACGCGGAGGAGGGCGACGAGATCGTGTTTTCCGCCGGATTCCTCTATGGAGAGGACATAGAGCGGCTCCCCGTGTTCCGCGAAAAGAAACTCACCGTGAGCGGCGAGCGTCCCGATCTCGGCGGCGGCTTTCTGCTGCGCGGCAAAACTTCGGATAAAGATATCACCTATCCCGCGCTCCTTGCGGCGGATCGGGAGAATCATCAGGCGGAGATCGCGCGCGCGGTCTTTGGGACGAATCGTTGATGGGATACGGCACCGCATACACAAACGGCGTGATTGCCGTCAAAGAGAAACAGCTTTTGGGCGAGAAGCTCCTGCGCTTTCCGGGAATGACGGCGGAGGAAGTTTTCCGCGCGCTCGCGGAGAGCGGATTCGGCGCGGGCGGGGACGATCCCGTAGCGGCGGAAGAAGCGTCGCTCGACGGCTTTATCCGCGAATATGCGCCCGATCATGCCCACGCCGCATATTTTCTGCTTCCCCGCGACTTTCACAACATGAAGGCGCTCGTCAAGGCGAAATTGCTGTCCGCGGATCCTTCGCCCATGCTCGCTCCCGTGGGATTTCAAACGGTTGAAGAGCTCAGAGAACAGATCGAAAAGGATCCGCCCGTTCCGTGGGAACAGCTGGAACAGGCGACGGGGGCGGAGATCGGCGCGGCGTTCGATGCGGCGATGTACGCCCGTCTCTTCCGCGTGTGCAGGCGGGCGAATCTGAGAACACTGCTCAAAGTGCGCGTGGATCTTACGAACATTCTTACCGCGTGCCGCGCTTCGGACGCGGAGGAGGCGGAAAAGTTCTTCCTCGCGGGCGGAACGCTCGCAAGAGAACGGCTCTTTGCGGGGATCTTCCCGGAGGAGGAGAAGCGGGAGGCGTTCAACGACGCACTCTGCGAGGAATTCCGCAAGGCGTGCCTTTCCGCGGGCAAGACGCCCTACACCGGGGCGGAGCGGATTCTCGAAAGTTTCGAGGAGAAGTTCTTCTTTGCCCGCCGGTTCGGGCTCGAAGGACGGGAGCTGTTTCTCTACTACGTCTTTCGCCGCCGCGCGGAGATCCGCAACGTGCGCATGATCCTCGTCTGCTTGCAGGCGGGCGTGAGCGCCGCCGAGATCGAAAAACGGCTCGTCGGAGGAATGTGATGGAGGGAAAGATGGCGGTCGTCGGCTCTGCCGCAACGATCATGGTATTCAAAGCCGCGGGCGTGGAGGCGTTTCCCGTCGCGGACGAAAAGAGCGCGCGGGAGACCCTGCGGAAGGTCGCGCGCGATCATTCCGTCGTATTCCTCGCGGAGGAGTACGCGGAGCCCTTGCAGGACCTTTTAAGGCGCTTCGACGAGGGGGCGTATCCCGTGGTTCTGCCCATTCCCACGGGGAAGGAGACGGGGTACGGCGAAGAATTTCTGAAAACAGTCATGGAGCGCGCCCTCGGCGTTGACATCCTGTTCCAAAAATAGAGGAATGATTATCGGGAAAAACAGATATGGTTGGTAATGTTGGTAAAACGGTAAAAATTTCGGGACCGCTCATCGTCGCCGAGAACATGGCGGACGCAAAACTTTTCGACGTCGTCCACGTCTCCCGGATGAACCTTGTCGGCGAGATCATCGAGCTGAGGGGAGATAGGGCGTCCATTCAGGTCTATGAGGAGACGTCCGGTCTCGGTCCCGGAGAGGACGTCGTCTCCACGGGCGAACCGCTCTCCGCGGAACTTGCGCCCGGGCTCCTCACGGGCATCTTCGACGGAATCCAGCGTCCGCTCACGACGCTCAGTTTCAAATACGGCAGCCGCATTTCGCGCGGCGTTTCCGTCAATTCGCTCAACCGTGAGAAGAAATGGCGGTTCACGCCCCGCAAGAAGGCGGGCGACGACGTTTGCGAGGGCGACGTCCTCGGCGTCGTGCAGGAGACGGAGATCGTCGAACATCGCATCCTCGTTCCCAACGGAATGAGCGGGAAACTCCGCTCCATCGAGGAGGGGGACTTCACGATTGTCGATCCCATCGCCGAAATCGAAACGGAGAAGGGGACGGAGAAAGTCTGTATGCTCCGCAAGTGGCCCGTCCGCAAGGGGAGACCGTATGCGGGGAAACTCTCGCCCGACCGTCCGATGGTGACGGGACAGCGCGTCATCGACACCCTCTTTCCCATCGCGCGCGGCGGCGTCGCCGCCGTCCCCGGTCCCTTCGGCAGCGGAAAGACGGTCGTCCAGCACCAGCTCGCAAAGTGGGCGGACGCGGACATCATCGTCTATGTCGGCTGCGGCGAGCGCGGCAACGAGATGACCGATGTCCTCAACGAATTTCCCGCGCTCAAAGATCCCGAGACGGGCGAGCCGCTCATGAAGCGCACGGTGCTCATCGCAAATACGTCGGATATGCCCGTGGCGGCGCGCGAGGCGTCCATTTATACGGGAATTACGATCGCGGAGTACTACCGCGATATGGGATACAATGTGGCGATCATGGCGGATTCCACGTCCCGCTGGGCGGAGGCGCTCCGCGAAATGAGCGGACGTCTCGAAGAAATGCCGGGCGACGAGGGCTATCCCGCCTATCTTGCGAGCCGTCTCGCGGAATTCTATGAACGCGCGGGCGTGGTGAAACTGCTCGGCAGCGAGGAAAAGACGGGCTCCGTCACCGCCATCGGCGCGGTCTCGCCCCCCGGGGGGGATCTCTCCGAACCCGTCTCGCAGGCGACGCTCCGCATCGTCAAGGTGTTCTGGGGGCTCTCCGCCTCCCTCGCCTACAAACGGCACTTCCCCGCGATCGACTGGCTCGTCAGCTATTCGCTCTATGCGGACAAAATGAAGGATTGGTACGACAAAAACGTCGGCAAGGGGTTCTTCAAGTACCGCCAGTTCGTCCAGACGACCTTGCAGGAGGAGGCCGCGCTCGACGAGATCGTCCGTCTCGTCGGCATGGACGCGCTCTCCTCGCACGACCGTCTCATCATGGAGACCGCCAAAATGATCCGCGAGGACTATCTTCACCAGAACGCGTTCCACGAGGTGGATACCTATACGTCTCTCCGCAAACAGCTTCTGATGCTCCTTACGGTCTACGAATTTTACACGCTCTCGGACGAGGCGTTGAAGAATTTCGTTGCGCTCGACGATATTCTCAAATGTCCCTTTATCGAGAAGATCGGGCGGGCGAAATATATCGAGGAAGGAAATCTTGCCGCGTTTGACGAACTCATCGGGGAGATGACCGCACAGCTCAGAGCGCTTTCCGAGGGAGGAGAACGGGATGTATAAGGAATACAAGACGATCAGGGAAGTCGTCGGTCCTCTGATGCTCGTCGAGGGCGTCGAGGGCGTGACCTATAACGAACTCGTCGAGATCATCTGCGGAAACGGCGAAATCCGGAGAGGCAAGGTGCTCGAAATCAACCGCGACAAGGCGGTCGTGCAGCTCTTCGAACGCTCGCAGGGACTGCAAATCGCGACGTCCCGCGCGCGGTTTTTGGGGCACGCCCAACAGCTCGCCGTCTCAAAGGATATGCTCGGCAGGGTCTTTGACGGCATGGGAAATCCCCGCGACGGCGGCGCGCCCGTCATTGCGGAACAGATGCTCGACATCAACGGCGAGCCCATCAATCCCGCCGCGCGCGACTATCCGAACGAATTTATCGAGACGGGCGTCTCGGCGATCGACGGGCTGAATACCCTCGTGCGCGGGCAGAAGCTCCCCGTATTTTCGATGAGCGGGCTCCCGCACGCCGATCTTGCGGCGCAGATCGCGCGGCAGGCGAAGGTGCGCGGCTCGGACGGAGGCTTTGCCGTCGTGTTTGCCGCGATCGGCATCACATTCGAGGAGGCGCAGCGGTTTGTGGACGACTTCAACCGCACGGGCGCGATCGAGCGGACGGTGCTGTTCACCAACTTGGCGGACGATCCCGCGGTCGAACGGATCGCCACGCCCCGCATTGCGCTCACCTGCGCCGAATATCTCGCCTTCACCTGCGACATGCACGTCCTCGTCATCATGACGGACATCACCAACTATGCCGAAGCGCTCCGCGAAGTCTCGGCGGCGCGGCGGGAAATCCCCGGGCGGCGGGGGTATCCGGGGTATCTCTATACCGATCTCGCCTCCCTCTATGAGCGGGCGGGCAGGATCAGAGGCTCGAAGGGATCCATCACCCAGATTCCCATTCTCACGATGCCCGAGGACGACAAAACGCATCCCATTCCCGATCTCACGGGCTATATCACCGAAGGACAGATCATTCTCTCTCGCGATCTCTACAAAAAGGGGATCAATCCGCCCATCGACGTGCTTCCCTCCCTCTCCCGTCTCAAAGACAAGGGGATCGGCGCGGGCAAGACGCGTGAGGATCATGCCGACACGATGAACCAGCTCTTTGCGGCATATGCGCGGGGAAAGGAGAGCAAGGAACTCTCCGCGATTCTCGGCGAGGCGGCGCTCTCCGACGTCGATAAACTCTATGCGAAGTTCGCCGAGGCGTTCGAAGCGGAGTATGTCAATCAGGGCTTCGAGGCGGATCGGACGATCGAGGAGACCCTCGATCTCGGCTGGAAACTTCTGAAAATTCTGCCCAAGAGCGAGTTGAAGCGCATCCGCACGGAATATATCGAAAAATATCTGAAATAAGGGCGCGGACAGCGCCGTACCCAAGCGACGGAAAGACGGAATATGGCAAGAATCAATGTAAATCCAACGCGCATGGAGCTCAAAAAGCTCAAAGCGCGCCTCTCGACGGCGGTGAGGGGGCACAAGCTCCTCAAAGATAAGTCGGACGAGATGGTGCGCCGCTTTACCGTGCTCCTCCGCGAGGATCGGCGGCTCCGCGACGAAGTGGAGGGCGATCTCTCCGCGGCGTTGAAGCAATTCGCTCTCGCGGGCGCGCTCACGCCGCCGTATGTGCAGGAGACGGCGTTTTCCATGCCTTCCGCAAAAATCGAGGCGGAATGCGGGACGGAGAGCGTCATGGGCGTGGACGTGCCGACGATCTCCCTGTCCGAGACGCAGGCGCCCGCCGCGCTTCCGTACGCCTTTTCCGAGATTACGAGCGAGGCGGACGACTCCGTGAAGATGGTCTCCGCGCTCCTTCCCAAACTCCTCCGTCTTGCCGCGGTCGAGAAGGCGGTGCGGCTTCTGTCGTACGAGATCGAGCGCAACAAACGGCGCGTCAACGCCCTCGAATACGTCATGATCCCGCAGCTCGAAGAGACGATCAAGTTCATTCGCGACAAGCTCGACGAGAACGAGCGCGCGGCGATCGTCCGTCTCATGAAAGTGAATACGCCCGTTTCGTGATACGTTATTTGCCCGAGGCGGGAAGAAGAGGCGCGCTGCGGCGCGCTTTTTTCGTGCCCGAAAACGGCACAGGGGCGGGAACAGGCGTTCCGAGGCGCGGCGTGGGCAAAATTTCACAGAATCAACGCAAAAAAAACCGCGTAACTCTTGACTTTTCGCATAAAATGAGATAAAATATATTCTGTATAGGTACGCGACAAAGCGCGCGCGGAGCGGATTGCGGAGCGCGCGGGAATCCTCACGAAGGGAGGTCTCAGATGAAATTTTTGAACGGGTTAAAAAGCAGGCTGAAAAGCAAGCTGAAAAACAAGCGCGGGATGACGCTCATCGAAGTGCTTTTGGTCGTCGCGCTCATGATGGTTCTGCTCGGGATTGCCATGCCCGATTTGATTTCCGAGTCCCGGGCGATAAAACTTGCCGGCATGAACGGCAACGCGCGCGCGGTTGCGGTCGCCGTGCAGAGCAAGCTCTACGGCATGAAGAACAAGGGTACGGTGATAGGCTCCGAATTTGAGCGGCTCAACAACGCGGCGGGGACAACGCAGGTCCAGACGAGCGACGGCGGAACGGACGCCAGGTATTTTGCGAACTTCGGCGAAACGGCAACGACGGGGAAGCAAATCCTCTCGGGGGCGATTACCGACTCCGAACTTCTGAACAGCGGGCAGATCGTCGTGGCGTATGATCCCACCACGGCAGACATCTTCGAGGTCTTTTACGCCGAGGACTACGCTAAGGTCGGCTTTCTCCCTGACGAGCCTTCCGAGAGCACGGATCCTTCCGAAAGTCCGAATCCTTCCGAGGGCACGGATCCTTCCGAGAGCACGGATCCTTCCGATAAAACCGAGGGGACGGATTTGGTTCTTCCCAATTCCAATCTCTTTCCCACGGTGAGCGAAAGATATCTCACCGAAAACATGATCGGCTCGTACTTCGGGGATCCCAAGCCCGAGCTTACGCGCAAAGACGGTCTGCCGCCGTTCACCGCCGTCTGGCGCTACGACGACGAGCTGTATTTGGAGCTGCAAATGGTGCAGAGATCCTCTACAAGCATTGAAGGCCTTTGGGATAGAAACTTGGGGATCGAAGTCTATGCCGAGATTCCCGCCGAGGGCAATTCCAGAAAGATGGAGGAAGTCCTCATCTATGCCGAAGGAATGTTTGGTGGGAACGGCGTGACCGAAGAAATGGTTGGTGAGGACAACGTGAAAAGGGAGAACACGATCATCGCGGCGGATTATAATGATGGCACTCTCACGCTGAATAACATTTTGGAAAACGAGGTCGAAAATAAGAAGGGGATCCTGCGCTTCGCGTTCGACAGCATGGTCACGACGCGGGCGTTCTGGGGCGGAGCGACGTCTGATTTGCGGCATCAGAGCAGCCCCGCAGTGACCACAATGAGGAGCGAAGTGCTCTATCCGCGGGAGTCGATCACAAATTGGTTCAATAAGAACGTCAACCCTTATCTCTCCTATTGGGAAAAATTCGGTGACTCCGCCAAAAATAACAGCATCGCGGAGCGCATCGACAGAGGCGCGAGCGCCACGGAGTTCATTGATGTAAATGAGACCTTCCGTCTGCACATCAAGATGTATGTGCTCGACGACAAGCCCAATACAGAAGATCCGGGCAGTGGGGAGCCGGAGACGACAACGAAGGACGGCTTTACGGCAACCGTGTATCAGCCAGACGACAGTATCGGCGTTCTGGATATCAGGTCCCCGAGCATCAGCCCGTACTTTTATGCGCTCTCTATGGCACGGAACAAGGTGACGCTCTCTTCCGTCCGCGACCTCAACAATCTCCACTATGTGTTCGAGACGGAGAACAATATCGACACTGCCGAGCTCGCGGGGGATATCAACGCCCAGCAGCTCTATGATAAGATTGTCAAGGTGCATAAAGCGTTAGACGACAAC
>CANRGR010000034.1 GCA_947630245.1 uncultured Clostridia bacterium
CTTGATTTCATATGCTTAATATGCGCGGGCGAAAAAGACTGTATGTTCCGCCTTCTTCCCGCAGACGACGCACGTTTCGAAGGTATTTTCCCTGTCGAAAACGCGCGCGGTCGCCTGTGCGAATTCCTTTACCTTGTCCTCGCAGGCGCGGCAGCCGCACCAACCGGCGCGCACAAAATTGCCCCCGTCCACGCCGCGGAGCAATTCTTCGAGGGAATTTGCCCGCACGATGCGCTCGTTCATGCGCTTTTCGGCTCTCGTATAGAGATTTTCGCAGATTCTGCCGAGCGTCTCCCCCACGACGGTTTCCGCCTCCGCAAGGAGATGGCAGTCCTCTTTTTCCAGCGTGTCGCGGCGGAAAACGATCATCTTGCCGCTCTCGATGTCGCGCGGTCCGAGTTCGATGCGGAGCGGCACGCCCTTCATCTCCCACTCGTTGAACTTCCAGCCCGGGGAATTGTCGCTGTCGTCGACGACGGCGCGGATTCCCGCCTTGCGGAGCCTCTCTTTAAGCGCGTTGCACGCTTGAAGAACGCCCTCCTTCTTCTGCGCGATGGGCACGATGACGACCTGCACGGGCGCGACGGGCGGCGGCAGGACGAGCCCTCTCTGGTCGCCGTGGGTCATGATGAGCGCGCCGATGAGGCGGGTCGAGACGCCGTAGCTCATGGTGTATCCGTATTTGAGCGCGCCGTCTTTATCGGTGAACTGCACGCCGAATGCCTTTGCGAAATTCTGTCCCATGTAGTGGGTCGTGCCCGACTGCAAGCTCTTGCCGTCGTGCATCATCGCCTCCATGCCGTAGGTGGCGACGGCGCCCGCGAACTTCTCCTTCTCCGTCTTTTGTCCTGTCAGGACGGGCATACAGAGAACGGTCTTTGCAAATTCCTCATAGAGGGAGAGCATGTTGAGGGTCTCTTTCTCCGCCTCTTCGCCCGAGGCGAATACGGAGTGCCCTTCCTGCCACAAAAATTCGCTCGTGCGGAGGAAGGGACGGGTCGTCTTTTCCCAGCGCATGACGTTGCACCACTGGTTTTGGCGGAGCGGGAGATCCCGCCAGCTCTCCACCCACTTCCCGAACATGTGCCCGATGATCGTCTCGGACGTCGGGCGGATGACGAGCGGTTCTTCGAGCTTTGCGCCGCCCGCATGGGTGACGACGGCGACTTCGGGCGCGAAGCCCTCGACGTGTTCCGCCTCCTTCGTCATGAAACTCATGGGAATGAGCAGCGGGAAATAGGCGTTTTCCACGCCCGCCGCCTTAAAACGGGAATCCAGCTCGCGCTGAATGTTCTCCCAGATGGCGTATCCGTAGGGACGGATGACCATTGTCCCCTTGACGGGACCGTAATCGACGAGCTTCGTCTTGACGACGACGTCGGTATACCACTGCGGAAAATCGGTTTCGATGTCCGCGATCTGAGAAACGAATTGATTATCTTTCGCCATATTCTCTTTTTCTCCTCTCTGTTCGCGGATATTATAGCATATGCGTCGGGGATTTGCAAATCCTTTTGCGGAAATTCGCAAAAAACAGACCCGACATTTGTCGGGTCCGTCCTGTTTTTGTTCCGTTATTCCGCAGGCTGCTCCACCAAGCCGCCCGTGTAAGAAACTTTGCCGTCCTTGACTTCGCGCGTGCTCCAAAGCGTGCGCAGCTGTCCGGAAATCGTCGCGCTCACCGTCACGCGATCCGCTTCTTTGTTGATGGTCGTCTGAGCTTTGCTGACGTAAGCGATCAAGCTCGTCTTTTGGGAAGCATTCCGATAGGCGAGGCAATACGGCTCCACCGTTTCGGTCTCCGCGGTGTTGTCGATCAGATAGCCCACGAGATATTCGATTGATCCGTCGGTGATATCGTGGAATTCAACCCCGTGAATCACCTTTACCGAGCCCGAGGAGTAGGTGAACATTCCGCTTGCGCTCCGCTCCTCATCAAGCGTTAAGGTGATCTCGTATTTCTGATCCAAATTCTCCACGTCGTTCATCAACCTCGAACTGAACTCCGCCGTTGCGGTGAAAACGTTTCCTTCCAAATGAATCTCTTTCATTGCCGACTCCGCGCTCACCACGTTGATGTCGTACGCGACGTTGGTCTCCGGATCATGGAGCCAGAAGCGTGCGCTCGACGATATGGAGAGGTCGTAGCCCGTCCGCTCGCTATTGAGCGTCTCATAGAGATACATGCGGTAGTTGTTCCCCGTGACCGCATTTTCCGCCGTCGTGTCCATGTTGGCGTAGTAATACGTCCTCTTTTGGCTGAATGTGAAGGTGAAATCCGTTCCGAACTCGACGTACCAGCTGAACTGGTTGGAGCCGACTCCCTGGAAGTAAACGCCGCCCGAATTTGCCATCGTTCCCGAGGTGTAACCCCATCTGCCCTCTACGGTGCGATCCTTTCCTTTATAGACGATGCTCGTGATAAGATTGGGCGCCGTGCTGAATGCGTTGACGGAGAAAGAGCCGTTCGAGATGCTGAGCCAGGGCGTAATCGTGAGCGTCTCTTCGGGATCAAGCGTGTTGGTATAGACAACGGGAATAATGTCGTCATGGTTGAGATTGTCTCCGATAAAGGCGTACTGAATATTATTGATGATCAGTTTCTTCGTCTCTTTATCGTAGGTGCCCGTTATCGTCTCGCCCGCCGCTCCCGTCTCGGGATCATAGGTCGCCGCCGAGAACGTTCCGTCCGCAGTGATCTCGTAAAGGGTATTGACATAGCCGGGTTCGGCGCTCGTGTTGTAGTATCCGTCGCCGAGGAGCATGCCGTCGAGACGGATGAACATGTTGCCCGAGGTGTGCGAAGCGTAATGCAGATCGCTGCGCATATAGTAGCCGAATTCCGCGCCGTTGAGTTCGTTTGCAACGCGCAGGAGTTCATAGTACTGCTGCGTTTCGGAAGCGTACTGCACGTCGAGAGAGCTGTCGTAGATCGCCTTTGCGATCGAAACGGAATCGACATAGAGCATCGCCAGGCTGTCGTCAAAGACGTTGAGCCCGAACATGTTGTCGTAGTCCGCGTCCGCGCCCGTGTGGAGACCGAACCGTAATCCGAGAGAATGTCCTCTGCCCGCCGCATAGAACGCATAGTCGCCCGCATGGGTGAACGCCGCGCCGGTTTCGATTCCGCCGAGCGCAAGCGCGCCTTCGAACGCGCTCTCGCCGATCGTTTGGAGTGCGGGCAATTCGAAAATCGCCGCGCCGTCCGCAAGATACCCGAGACGGACGTCGTTGTAGAACGCAAAGTCGCCGATCGAGATCAGGCTCTCGGGATGGGTGATCGTTTCGAGCGTCATCACATCGTAGAACGCATACTTTTCGATATACTTGATCCCGCTCAGATCAATGCTCGTGATCGCGAGATTGACAAATGCCTGTTCGGCGATCGTATCCACGCCCGCGGGGATATTCTTGACTTCCGCGCCGCCCCGATAGCCGAGCAAGACGTTGTCCTCGGTCACGAAGTCGCCCTCGATGGGACGGATGCCCGTGAGCGCGCCGTCCGTGTAGACGGTATTGTAGTACACATAACCCGTGCGGTCGGATTCGAAGAGAATGACGCTCTTCTTTTCGCCGAGCACATAGTAGTTGCCCTCGTATCTTCTGCCGAGACCGTCGATATAGATCGCGCCGTCATATCCGTCGAGCAGGAGCGCGGTGTAGTCCTCGATGGAGAGGAGCGTCGTCTCGAATTCGTCGAAATAGCGGATATAGAAGTAGAAGGTCGTGCCGGTGCTCGTGTCGTAGCGCCACATCTGGAAGGTGAAGGAGAGGCTCTCCTCCTCTTCCGCAACAAAGCGGAAGATGGCTTCGTTGTAGCTGATTTCTTCGACGTGACCGGCAATCGCCTCTTCCTCCGTCTCGTTGCCCGTGGGATAGAACAGAGCGTTGCCGTGTCCGTCGGTGACGATCATCGTGTCGCCGAGGAAGTCGCGTTCGCCCATCGAGACGACGCGCTGTGCCTCCGTTCTGACCCATGCGCACACGGTGCCGTCGGAGAGTTCCACGATGTCGTAAGTGTACACGACCGCCTGCCCCGCTTCGTCGTAATATCCGATGAGAAGGACCTTCGTGTCCGCGTCATAGCGGAGGGACGCAATCTCATGTTCGACGTCATTCTC
Source organism: uncultured Clostridia bacterium (assembly GCA_947630245.1). Classification (GTDB taxonomy): domain Bacteria; phylum Bacillota; class Clostridia; order Christensenellales; family Borkfalkiaceae; genus Gallimonas. The sequence goes on from CANRGR010000034.1 coordinate 4,122, forward strand.
GTCCGTATAGACGAACAGGGAATATCCGTTGCCGTCGAGATGTCCCGCCTTCTCCGCCGTTTCGGCGTCTCTGCCGAGAATAATGTCGTAGTCGAAATCGAAGGGCTCCTGATAGAGAAGATAGGTGAAGTCGTCTTGCAGGAGCACGATCGCTTCCCGACTCTGCTCGGAGCGGTAGCCGTAGAGTTTGAGAAGATAATCTCCCTCCGTCTCCGTCTCCTCGTATGCCGTATAGGTGCCGCCGAAGTCGGAACCACCCGTATACGAAGAGCCCGAATACGTCGCGGGAGCGGAATACACTTCCCCGTTGAAGAAGAAGAAATAGTAGGCATTGTTGCCCGTCGCGTCGAAGTATGCGCCCTCATCGTCGTACATCTCATAGAGCGTCGTGTTGTTGATACCCAAGAACCGCCAGACTTTACCCGTCGATTCCTCTGTGAAGGTGAAGATATATCGACTGTTAGCAGACATTGAAGAACCGAAGAAGCTGTCCGCGCCGAGGTTATTGCCGAGATCATTATGATAGCCATAGAATGTTCTCACCGCCGTGCCCTTGTGTTCGACGCCGTTCTCATCGGTATAGACCGCATTCCCGTAGTTGTCGGAGACAAGCGTTCCGATCTGCTTCTCTTTGGTCTCGCGGGAGTTGATTGCCGCATTCGTCGGTATCACACTCGTCTGCGCGCCCATCCGGAATCCGTCCTCATCGTATTTGAAGTAGAAACTGCCCTGAGCTGCCGCGGAATAGCCGTTATAGCTGCCGTAGTTGATCTTTCCGCCCTCGGTCGCCTTGAACGTATAGAGATCGCCGCTGTTTCCGCTCGGCGCAATCGTGCCGCGCGCCGCCGCATACGTCCAACCGTTGATGGAATAGTAGGTGAGCACGATGGCATACTGCTGCCCATCTTCTTCCGCCTTCTCGCGATACATCACGGAATAGAAGTTCCCGCTGTTGTTCATCTCTTTCGAGTGCTGCATGCGCCCCGCTTCGATTTCATAGGGCTCGGAGAGGATGCCTGTGAGCCATGCCTCGCGCTGGAAGAAGGTGTACGTCTTGTCGTTCACGGTGAAGGTGTAGATAAAGCCGTAGAACCCGCCGTTGACTTCCGCTTCGAGAGAGATCTTCGTGTACGTCGCGGGCGTTCCGTCCTGCGTCGTGGCGGAGCCGTCCCGCCCGAGGCTGATCTTGGTGCCGTCGGACGCCTCAAACGTCGTGATACGGGTGAGAATGGTGACCGTTCTCGCCGCTTCGTCGATGGTAAATTCGAAGCTCCAACTGAAAATGTCGTTGTACTTTCCGTCCTCGTTGACTTCGAACACCCAGACGCCGTCCTCTTCGTTGTAATGCGTCGAGCCGTAGGCGACAAGTTCATACAGATATACGCCCACGCGGTCATAGAATGCCTCCGCCGCCTCGTCGTTGGTTGCCCAGAACTCGGCGTAGCCCTCCATGCCCTGATAGTTCATGCCGGAAAGATAGAGATACTGCGTTGTGAGCGGATAGGAAAGGAACGCCGACGTCCCCTTTTGCCCGACCATTGTGAATCCGTTGACGACGGTATAGCGTCCCTCGGACGTGCCGTTGTCGGAAAGGCGGAACATGGTGCCGTTCACAAGTTCGCCGCCGGAGACGGAAGGGACGTCCCCGAGCCGCCAGCGGCTCGCATTGCCCTCCCCGTCCACATAGACGAGCGCGAAATAGTTGTAGGTGAGATACCGTTCGACGTCCTCCGCCTCGTTGTAATAATATTCGACAAAGGAAGCGTCGCCGTCCGCAACATACGTCCCCGAAGAGACCTGCGTAAACTCGCCGTCCTCAACCGTGCCGTAGACCGCGCCGCCGTAGCCGTCGAGAATGAGCCGCTCCGTGCCCGTCTCCGTCTCGGCGTCGAACATGCCGTAGAAGCTGTCCTTGAATTTGAGGAATCCGAGCGTGACGGGACCCGTCTGCTCGCTCGTGGCGGTATCGAAATAATAGCGGAACGCGTAGGAGAGATAGATCATGCCGCTCTGAATGCGAAGGAGCGCAATCTCATCATCGCGCGTATCGAGTCCGCGGGAATATGCAAGACCGAACGCCTCCGCCGCAATGCGCGCGGGGACATAGGAGTAAATCGCATACGACTCTTCATCCTCCCACATATACGCGGTTCCGTAGCCGTCGAGCACGACATAGGGGAAGCCCGGGGTGCCGTTCTGCGTAACCGAATAATAGCCGTTGTCATACGCCTCGCCGGACTCGATCACTTCGTCGCCCTGAATCGAGAAATAGAACTGACGGATCCCCTCTTCGTTGTCGCTGTAATAGATCTGGAAATTGAATTCGCTGTACCGGGGATCGGAAACTTCTCCGTGCGCGCGGAAACTGAAATCTTCCCAGTAGGAATCGTAGTTGTATTCGCCTGCGATCTCCGTCTGCAACTCGCCGCGGACGCCGTCCTCCCCCGCCGCATAGAGACGGAGGGTCGCGGAGTCGTAATCGAGCAATTCGAGATCGACGCAGGGATCGAGCAGATTTTCATCCGCTTCGAAGATGCTCTCATAGACGCTGTAAAGCGTGAAATGTCCCTGCAAGCGGTCCGCAAGATAGGAGAATGTCATCCGCGCGTCGTTCAGACGTCCTTTGAGCTCGCCGCCTCCCGCGAGGGAAAATGTGAAGATCCGATTCTCATCAAGCGTGCCTTTGAGTTCGGGCAGACCGTACCGTTGCAAATAGATCGCCGTCTCGTCCAAATCGTCGAGGAACAGATAGTCGGTGCCGCCGAGTGCGTCGGTGTATCTCTCCGTGTCCCAAACCGCATACAGATAGAGATTGTCCTCCATCGGGAAGGTCTCGCCCGCACGGTAGACGACGTCTCCGCCCTCCTGTTCCGCCCAGCCGAGGAAGCGGTAACCGAAGAGATGAAACGCGCTGTCCGGGACGGTGACGTCGCTCTCGTAGGAATATTCGAGATCTTCCATCTGTCCGTCCGCATCTTCGCCCGAGGGCGCGTTCGCGTAAAAGACGACGTAATATACGTCTCTGTCGTAATAGAGATTTGCGGTGTTTTCGCCGTCGATTAACGTGAGCGTCGTGGATTTTTCGCTGTTGTACAAGAAATGCTCGATCGAAGGTCTCTCCGTGATCTGCGTGCCGACATAATCAAAGCCCGTCACGGTGAGCTGCTCATCGGAAACATAGTCGTTTAACTGAACATTTTCCTTATAGATATTCAGCGTATAGGGAACCTTCCACACAGCGGTGAGCGTGGCGCCCTCCGCGGGCATCTTCGCGCCCTCGGTAAGATCCTTGTCGCCGATCATCCACTTGCCGAATTCATATCCCGCCTTCTGGGGAACATGATTCTGCATAAAAGAATAAAGATCCTGTCCCGCGGCAAGATAAAATTTCGTTCCGTCGACGGTTCCTCCGTCCGGATTGAGCGTGAGGACGGGAAGATCCGTCCATTTCGCATAATAGGTTGCGTCCTCTTCGGGTGCGACGAGCGTCGTTCCGAGGGGATCGCCCGAGAAGTCGGACGCGGCATACCAACCGCCGAACTCGGCGCCCTCCTTGCTCGGGACGGGCAAATCGACCGTCTCGCCGGGCGTCGCGACGATTTCCGCGACTTCCGAGCCGCCGTTCGTCACAAAGGACAGCGTGACGGACTTTTCTCCGCATGCGGCGGCAAACAAACCGATCGCAAGCGTTACAACGAGAAAAAGAAAAAGTACGCTTTTACGCAAAATCCTCATCTGTTCTTCCTCCATTTTTTTGATTGCCCATTATTTTACCATTACAGTGTGTTCGTTTTATGACGCTTTCAATTTATTTTTCTTTCGATCGTTATAATAATTTTTTATATTTTGTATAATTCGTACTTTTGGATTCCCCGCTTTTCTGCCTCGTCATTCTAAGCATAGCCGAGGAATCTCTACTCTCTGTCATTCCAAAGCACACCCTATGTCATTCCGAGCGAAGCCGAGGAATCTCTACTCTCTGTCATTCCGAGCGAAGCCGAGGAATCTTTCCCTTATTTTGAGATTTCTCCGCTTCGTTCGCTTTGCTCACTTCGGTCGAAATGACAAAAACGGGCGCTTTCTGTCATTCCGACCCCCGAAGGGGGGGGGGAGAGAATCCCCTCATTCAATGCGGACTGCGTATCGGGGGATACACTCCTCCCTCGTTTCTCTCGGTCGTCGGTATGACAGCGGAGGCGTTCCAAATTACGTCATGTTGAGCCGCCGCATAGCGGCGTGTCGAAACATCGCCTTGATTTTAGCCTTGATTTATTCTCTCGGCAGGGCGGCAAGATACGCGGCGATACGCGTCTGTACGTTCTCTTCGAGATTCCGATAAAAGAACTGATAGTCGTAGTAATGATATACCCCCGCGCCGACAAATCCGCCCAGCGTGTTGTTGTAGACCGAAGGGTCGATCTCCTCGGACGGGACTTTCAGCGTGCCGCGCGTCTTGTCGATAAACGCCCCCGTAAGATGTTCCTTCTCCTCCAATAAATTTCCGTTGGTGTCGAAGAAACACGCGCCCTTGTTCAGGCTCTTGTCCGCCTTCGTGTCGTCTGTTTTCCAATTCAGCGGATTGATACAGAGCGCTTTCGTCCCGTTCGGAACGGTAAGCGAATCCGTGACATCCGGCGCCTCGGTGTTGAAGGAGATGATGACCCCCGTATCCTTCTCCCTCGAAGCAAAGTTCAGACCGAACGAGTCGAGTTCTTCCTGCGTGATGCGCCAACCGATGGCATAGCATGCGACGAGGCTGCCGTTGCGTTCAAGCGGGTCCGACCCATTGAAAAATTCCTTCATGAGGCGGATGCAGTGATCGGCGCCCTGCGAAAATCCCGCGAGAATGACGGGACGTCCTTCGTTCCAGTGCTCCATATAGTAGAGGAATGCATTGCGCACATCGGCATAGGCATAGGTGAGATATGATTCGAGATTTCCGCTCGCCGGAGAATAATCGTAAAGCACCGCCTGACGGTAGTAGGGCGCAAAGAAGCGGGCGTTGTCGTCGTAAATCCCCTTCTCCATATCAATGGCGCCCTTAAACGCCCGCCGCGCGCTCGTATAGGAGAAGTTCAGGATCTCCTGTCCCGCCTTGCCCGTGACGGAGGAGGGCACGATGAAGAACACATCCGCGTCCTTCTTTGATTCCCCCGTCTCGGCGTAAGCCCAGTTGAAGGAGAGCGAGTAATCGAGGGTCGTCGCGATTTCCGCGACATGGGGCACGGGCACTTCCTCGTTGAGATCGGTGAACGAGACCATCCACTCGTTCAGAACCTGTCCGTCCGATCCCAATTCCTTTACCGTAAAGGTATTGTCCGCATTCTTTGTGATCTTCGTGTTCGAAGGATAGCAGACCGTTCCGTCCTTTATATACCCGAAATCATAGATCATGTTCGGCGTATAGACATCTACCTCATTCGACAAAAGGAAGGCACCGACGGCATATCGGAAATCCGTCGAAAGATCGGGTGTGAAGTCAAAGAAAAATCCGGCATAGGCATCGTAGATTTTGACAATTTCGCCGTTTTCATCAAGATCGACATAGAAAAGAAGTCCGACCTCGTTATCCTTGAAGAACATCCGGTCGTGTTCGCCGTTCTCCCCCTTCCATATCGTGTATAACTCTTGCCGCGCGGTGATGTGCGTAGAATCGTGATAGAGGTAAGGGGTATAAAACTCCGAGCCCTTTTCAAAACCGAACAGCTTGGCGGAATAGAGAAGGGTCGACTTTGTGATGGCAAATGTTTCCCAGTGATCCTTGTCGTATCCGTCATTGGCAGAGATGGGGTTGGTCGTTCGGGTAAGGTTTTCGGGGATATATCTGACAGATTTGACGAGCAGACAGTGCGAGCCGTTCTTTTCCGTAAGATACAGGGATACGATATACCCGCCGTCTCCGGGAATAAAGTTGTACATGTCATAATATTCGCCGTATACGGGATCGACATAATAGGGCACATCGAGAATCGAGGGATTGTAGATGTTGAGACACTTTGTCTTTATCCGCGGAACTTCCCCGAGTTGGATCCACCACATCTCATGGCTGATTGCAACGCCCGCGAGCCCGAAATGCCCATAGTAGACGGCGTTCATCGCGCCCTCGTAGTCTTTGATCTCCTCTTCGGCGATAAATTCGCCGTGGATCGTCACGGAGTTCTTTGTACTCTCGGGCGACCACGCAAGTTCGACCGCATACTCGTTCCCCTCCCCGTCGCGGAGAACATAATCGCCCCCCGAGGCGGCAAGCGTGAATCCGCCCTTCGCCGCCGCATTTCCCGCGCCGTCCGAATAGACGAGCGTTGCGCTCGCGCCGTCCGCACTCCCGTTCACGGGGGTGAAGCGGAGGGTGATCTCTTCGCCGAAATCATGATCGGCGCGCTCGGAGTCCTCGTCAAAGACGATCTCCCCCTCGACGGCGACTTCCTCCGCTTCTTCGATGTAGCAGGCGATCCGCCACTCTTCCGGGTCGAGCCCGAGCGAGACATTCCACGCCTTCCCCTCCGCATACACCGTAAATTCACCGTCGGCGCGCTTTACGATGAGAGGATTCTCGAAGTATTCCGTCTCGCCGTCCGCGCCCACTCTGCCGAGCCCGAAGAGCATTCTAAATACGATCTCCGTTTGGGTCGGGGCGGTATAGAACGCGTCATAACCCCACGTCTTTTCTCTGTTTTGGTACCAGACGTGACAGCCCATCTCCGCCGTTTCGAGCAGAATGTTCCCCTCCCCGTCCAATTCAAAGTAAAATTCTTCGGTCGCCGGATCATCCTCGCCGGGGAGCGTAAAGCAGTATCGCATCCAATCCGTCTTGCCGTCGTTGCCGTAGGTAATTCCGTACGGAGGATAAATCTTCGGGTGGAGGGTCCCGTCTGCCCACTGGTAGCTGTCCTTCGCAAAAAGCGTCATAACCTCGTCCCCGACGACACCTCCCTCGATCAGATCGGAAACGTAGAGACGTTTCCCGTTTTTGAAGAAGAAATCGCCGAAATAATGGTGGAAATCCGCCGTTTCGGCATGCGCGTCAAAGAGCTGCACGTCATAGACGAGAGTCTTGCGGACGCCGCTTTCCGTCACGAGGAAATAATAGATGAGATATTCGTTGCCGTCATCCTCCGCGCGGTCGATCCAGGTGATCCCCCGCGCGGGCGTCCTGTCCCATTCGCGGTCAAGGTAATCGCTCGGCGTGATATAAAAACGGAGATAGGGACCGCTCATGCTCCTCATATCCTCTAAATTATAAAACCAGATCGTTCCGCTGACGTCGAGCTTTCCCGCGCCGAAATAGCCCTCTTCGATAAAGTGGCGGGAGCCCTCTTCGTGCGCCTCGTAGTCCTCGAACGTGTCGGTGACGAGAAACTCGCCTTGCAGGACGGCGTGGTCGTCCGCGGGATTCGCGCAGTCCCACGCAAGGTCGAGCGCATAGCTCTTGCCGCTCCCGTCTTTGAGCGAATAGCCGCCCTCGCCCCTTGAAAGGGTAAAGTTTTCCGTCAGCGTATCGCCTTCTTCGTTCACAAAGGACAGCACGGCAGAGACGCCCTCTACGTCCGTCCCGTTCGGCGTGAAGGAGAGCGTGATGTCACGGGAGTACTCGTCGTACTCGTCGCTCTCAAACACGATCTTCCCCGCGACGGAGACTTCTCCGTCGGGCATTTCTTCCTCCCCGCAGGCGGCGAAGATCGCACCGCACAAGCAAAGCGCCGCCGCACAGCAGACAAGGAGCATACGTTTCATCCATTTCATCATTTTTCCTCCCGTGCCGAGCAAATTCCTTTGCGCGGCAAACACGGTTTATCATACATCAATTTTCGGGAAAAAGCAAATAAATATCGCAAATTTTTGACACCGCACGGACGGCATCATCAGAGGACGCAACGGTGAAGAAATGAAAACAGCGCTTGAACACATTTTCGGTGTTCAAACGCTTTTCCCCATTGGCGCGCCAAGTGGGACGTAAGTTGAATCCCTCCGAGGCTCCCGAAAAAAGATGAAATATTTTTTCGGGAAGAGGAGCCGTAGGTGTTAAAAGTCTGCCCTTGCCGAATGGCAAGGGCAGACAAAATTCGCCTTACGGCGACGATGGCGCAGGGAAGAGGATTCGCGCCTTTGGCGGCGCGCTCATTTTAGTCAAGCTCACGCCTAAATGCCAAAATTATATTTCATTTAATTTTTCTATGAGTTTGTCCCTATCCCATAAAATTACATTATTTGTTGCGGCAAGCTCTTTTGCAGATTTAGTAAAATAGTTATTTGTTACCACATAACAGAGATTGGCATTATAGAATTTTGCACCGCCGACCACTTCCATTATGGCATGATTGCCAACTGCTTGGTTATAATGCTTTGCTTGAATAGCAAGTGTTTGAGTGCCTTTCTTTGCAATCACATCAACGCCTTGATCTCCGCTCGACTTCGTGACTTCTGACTGATATCCTAATCTTCTAAATAGCTCGGCTACAAAATTTTCAAAATCTACTCCATTCATTAAATCAATTTGTGCGATATTATAGCCGACCTTTTTTCTAATAGTTCCCGTAAGCAACCTTTCTATATGTTCTTTATCCCTAATTTCGCTTATTATTGAATTAACTTGGCTTGCCATCTCCTGCGACAAAATGTTAATCAAAGGTTTATTGCTCCGCCTATCACTTTCTATGTAAACGGCAACTATTTTGATTGTTTCATCGTCCAAGCCTATGGAATAAAATTCTTTGATTAAATCTTGTAGTTCTAAATTTTCAGATATATTATTTTCGCTTAAAATTTTCTTGGATAGATTTACCAACCGAATTTTCTCAAAATAGTATAACAAAAAGACAAATGCGTAGTACGCATAAATCGTTTTTTCGCCTTTGATTATATCTTGGCGATAAAGAGCGTTAAAAGTCTCCCTTGTTTTATCAAATTTTATAAAGATTTCTTTTATTTGCGCACAACCATGAGGGTCAGCGGTATTGTACGGAATATCATATTGCTCCGACAATCCTGCCTTTCTAATTATAGCGGCAAACAATAAAGAAGTTTCATTAACTAATTTGATATTTCCATTACACCCTTGCAAAATTTCTATATATGGAGAAGGCTCAACCTCTAATCCTTGCGGGTAAAGAAAACTATTATAGGTTTTGTATTACCGTCATATTCAATTTGCTACACATATCATGATAAAATAATCTTTCCTCTCATGATAATAAATGATAAGATAGCAATTTTATTTGATAAATGCGGAAAAACTAATAGTTACAGTATTAACGATGAATTGTTAACGCGAGATGTAAATAGATGGGCTTTCATTACGGAATGCTATACAAATCACGACTTCATCATTGCGAGCAAAGAGAATGATTTGATAACACTAAGAAATGATATCATACGTTTATATTAAAATTATTGCCGTCAAAAAATGGGACGCAAGTCTGTTCAACTTACGTCCCACTTGGCGCAGGGAAGAGGATTCGAACCTCCGGTAAGCTTTTGACCTACACACGATTTCCAATCGTGCTCCTTAAGCCTCTCGGACATCCCTGCAAGCATTGCTTATTGTATCCGATTCCGTCGAAAATTGCAACCGTTTTCGCGCCGTTTTTTGATTTTTGTCAAACTTTTCTCTCACTTATTCAAAATGTCGATGAACGCGCGCATCGCAAAAGACATGCTCCCGTTCTTTTTCAGCGCCATGCCGACCGACCGTGAAGGCATCGTCGGCGTCACATTGAGTTCGAACAGCGAACCGTCTCTCAGCTTGTTTAACGTGTACTCGCGCGGGATACAGCCGATCCCCATCCCGTCCACCGCCAGCCGCTTCATGAATCCCCAGCTGTTCACTTCGATCGTCGGCGCAAGCTTGATCCCGAGGCTGTGACAGAAATGATCCAACGTGGCGCGCGCGACCGTCCGCTCCTCCATCATGAGAAGCGGATACTTCTGCAACTCCCACATTGAGAGCTGTTTCCCCTTCAACTCCGAAAACGCCTCGCCCGCGATGAAAATGTCGTCGAGGAGCATGATCGTGTCCGAAATCACGATTCCGTCGTCGTCGTCGATCGGAAGATTCAGAAAGCCGATGTCGCAGCGGTCTCCTTTGAGTTGTTCGATCGTCCGCGGGGACGTGCTCGTGATGAGCTCGAATTTCACCTGCGGATAGAGCTCGTGGAACTCCACGATCTTTTCCGCAAGGCAGTATTGGAAAATCGTCTCCGACGCGCCGATGCGCAGCGTTCCCGTCGCGGTCGTGCGCATCTCCGAGAGGCGATCCTCCACGCCGTTGAGAAGCTGCAACGCGCGCTCCACATCGGGATAGACGAGTTCGCCCCCCTGCACGGAGAGTTCCATTCCCTTGTGCAGGCGGTTAAAAAGGGACGTGCCGAGCTGCGTTTCGAGCTGTTTGATCGCCTGAGACACCGCGGGCTGGGAGATATAGAGCTCCTCCGCCGCCTTCGTCAGGCTCCCGCACTTCGCCACTGTGTAAAATACTCTGTAAAGTTCGAGATTGACCATCTTTCTCTCCCCCGTTTTTTATTTCCCGACGCAGAACTTCGAAAAGATCTCTTCGATCACGTTCTCCGCCGCCGTTTCTCCGCTGATTGTCCCCAATGCCGTATAGGCGCGCTTCAAGTCCTCGGCATAGAGCTCCGCAAAGAGCCCTTCCCTAACGCCCGTAAGAGCCGATTCGGCGCACCGCTTCGCCTCGCGCAGCGCGTCATAGTGCCGCGCTTCGAGCAAAAACGCCCCATCGTTTTCGGCGCCGAATCCGCGTGCATAGAGCAGTTCTTTGAGTGCCTCGACGCCCTCTCCCGTCACGGAAGAGACCGATATCTCGCAGTCCGTACGGCGATGGAGATCGCATTTCGCGCCGACAAATATGACGGGAATCCCCTCGGGAAGGTCGGGCGATTCCCCCTCCTCTTTGAGATAGACGATGAGATCCGCGCCGCGCATGGCGTTTTCCGCGCGGCGGATGCCCTCTTGTTCGATCTCGTCCTCGCTCTCCCGCAGTCCCGCCGTATCGGTGAGGCGGAAGAGGACGCCGCGGATCTCGACGCTGCCCTCGACAATGTCCCTCGTCGTGCCGGCGCGGGACGAAACGATCGCGCGGTCGTAGCCGAGCAGTGCGTTCAGAAGCGAACTCTTGCCCGCGTTCGGTCTGCCGCAGATGGCGACCCGCACCCCCGCCTTGATCTTCTTTCCCGCGGAGTACTGCCCGAGCAGCAGATCGAGCGAAGAGATGACCGCGCAGAGCGAAGCGGCGACTTCCTCCCGCGTCTCCACCGAGAGATCTTCCTCGGGGAAATCGAAATCGGCGTCCGCGCCCGCAAGGCATTCGCGCAGAATTGCCTGCAACCGCTTTCCCTCCTTTGTGAGCGTCTCGCCATAGAGAAGATACCCCGCGCGAACCTGCGCCGCCGACTCCGCGCCGATCATCTCCCCCATTCCCTCCGCCGCCGAAAGGGACAGTTTTCCGTTGATGTAGGCGCGGCGGGTAAATTCGCCCGCCTCCGCAAGCCGCGCGCCGAGCGCAATCGCCCTTCCGAGCACGCCGCGCGCGATCTCCGTGCCGCCATGACAGTGAAACTCCGCCACGTCCTCGCCCGTAAACGAACGGGGCGCGCGGAACAGCACGCACATGCCGTAGTCGGTGAACGCTCCGCAGTCGATCGTTCCGGGATAGAGCATATTGGGAACAAATTCCCCCTTGCGCGAAAACATTTTCCGCGCGATCGCGTGCGCTCCGTCCCCGCTCATGCGGATGACGGACACCCCGCCCTTGCCCTGTGCAGTTGCGATCGCGGCAATCGTCTCCATAACTCCCTTCCGAATTTCTTATTGAAAAACACTTTTTCCCCGATAACTATAATCTACGCTTATAATTATAGCCTGCTCGGGAAAAAAGTGTATCTGTTTCTAATATATTGAGAATCTCTGTCCGGTTGCTTCTCAGAAATCGGAGAACGGGTTGTCGTCCTGCCCGTCCGAACCGTCGGAGCCGCCCGCGGGGGGAGGGTCCGACGGAGCCGATCCGCCGAAATCGGAGAACGGGTCGGGCGCGTTGTTGGGTTGATTGCCCTGTCCCGCACCGTAGCCGCCGTTGTAGGGCGCGTTGCGGCGGGCGTATTCCTCGGCGCGCTTTCTGAGATACTCGTTGTAGTCGACGGGCGCGTTGTTGCGAACCGCGAAGATCGTGAATCCGCGGAAGGGAAGCAGGACGCAGAGGAAGGTAAGAAGGATGGGACCGCGCGCATAGTACTTCCGGAAGAAGGAAGTATAGAGCACGCAGAAGAAGATGATCATCAAAAACCAGAGAAGGTATCCCGCGATGTCGCAATACGTCATGGCGTCGTACATCCATTGGTTTGCACCCATGAGCTCGCGGCGGGTCGTATAGCCCGTGAACCCGTAATAGGGATCTATCTCTTCCGTGAAATAGGCGGGATTGAGGCGGAGAAAGTTGAGCACGAGCACGAACACTTCGAGCGCGACATAGAGGACTTCGATCAGCGTCGCATACAGTCCCGCACGCTTCATCTTCTGTCCGAAGAAATTGGTCTCGCCCGCGATTTTGCCCGCATACCAGGTGTTCAGGAAGGGAACAAAACCGATCCAGGGATTCTTATGCCCCGCGCGTTTGCCGATCGTATACAGCCCGATTCCGCCCATGATCTGCCCGACGAGGTACAATCCCGCCGCAACGCCGAGGCAGATGATGAGATTGAGACGGAATGCCGCGACATATTCCTCCGCAGAGGAAACCGTCCACGGAATGTAGCGCAGAATGATCTGCGGAAAGTTCAGCCAATCGAAAAATTCCATATCTTATCGCTCCTTCGCGCCGAAAACCGGCACGCCGTAATCTACCTTCATGAGGACGAGCCCGCAGGGGGGCATCGTCTTTGCAAGTTCGCTCCGCGCCCCGGTTTCGAGCGCGCGCGAGATGCGCTCCTCCTTCCCGCAGCCGACGGCGAACAGTTCGCCCGCAAGGATGCGCACCATGTTGTACAAAAACCCGTTCCCGGTGACGGAGACGGAATATTCCTTCCCCCATTCCCGCTCCGCCGCTTCGACCGTGAGCGACAAAATCGTCCGCACGCTCGTCTTGGAAGAGAATCCCGCCGAGCGGAACGCGGCGAAATCGTGCTCGCCGAGGAGAAGTTTTCCCGCCTCCCGCATGCGGAAGAGATCGGGCTCCGCCGACAGCCGCGCCGCAAACCGCCCGAAAAGAGGCTGTTCGCAAGGCGAATGATACGCGCGGTAGAGATAGGTCTTTTGTTTGACGCTGCGGGAGGGATCGAGCCCCTCGGGCGCGACCGCGCTCTCCCGCACTTTGACGTCGGGCGGGAGCAGACGGTTGAAACAAAACGAGAGTTTTTCGGGCGGGATCCCCGTCGCCACGTCGAGCCCGACGACCTGCCCGAGCGCATGCACGCCCGCGTCCGTCCTTCCGCTCGCGGTGAGACGGACGTCTGAGCCGAAGATCTCCCGCGCCGCCTCCTCCATCACCGACTGCACCGTCCGCTTCCCCGGCTGGCGCTGCCAGCCCGAAAAACATGTTCCGTCGTAAGTTGTCAGAAGCAAATATCTCATAGCGGCGAAAGCGGGAAATAGCGGAGCACGACAACGCCGGCGATGAGCGCGGCGAGCAGGAAAAAGACAACCAGATCGCGGAGCGCAAAGCGCAGTTTCTTATATTTTGTGCGCTTTTCGGAATTCGAATAACAGCGCG
>CANRGR010000035.1 GCA_947630245.1 uncultured Clostridia bacterium
CTATGCGCACTTGTGCGCCGCCTGTAACGATTAGGGCTATGCCCGAAAATGAAATACCCCGCGTTTTACGCGGGGATTATTATTCGAAAAGAATTTCCGTGAGCGAACCTTCCTCCTGCATAAACGGGTTTGGTTCCGAAAGTCGCTTCTTCCGACACCAAGCCGCAGGTGTGCGGCAAATTGAGTGCGCTTATGGAAAAGCGTGGTTTTCCAACGCGCATAAGATTTTTTAGGAGATCACCCTGCCATACTGACGCTGTATTGATTACGTCACTCTGAACTTGTTGAAGAGTCGCCGCAGCCTTAAAAAATCAAGGCGATGTTTTGACACGCCGCTATGCGGCGGCTCAACATGACGTTTTTTGGAACGGCTGTCTGTTTTCGTTGTCATACCGACGACCGAACGAAGTGAGGGTGGAGCGGCGTTGTTTCTGTTCAACAGCCCTGTGGGCTGTGAACAACGCCGCGACAGGAGCGCTGGCGGGCGCGACGGGCTTTGCGGCGGTCCCTGCCGCCCAAAACGTCCGCTTTGAATGAGGGGATTCTCTCCCCCTTCGGGGTTCGGAATGACAGAAAGCGCCCGTTTTGTCATTTCGACCGAAGGGAGCGAAGCGAACGAAGTGGAGAAATCTCATAATAAGGTAAAGATTCCTCGACTGCGCTCAGAATGACAAAAAGTGGGGTTTCCTCGACTTCGCTCGGAATGACGAAAGAAGCGGAGATTCCTCGACTTCGCTCGGAATGACGAAAGAAGCGGAGATTCCTCGACTTCGCTCGGAATGACATATTGTGCCCTCGGAATGACAGAAAAACATACGCGCACACAGAAGAACATACGCGCACATTGAAAAGCCGGAAATTATTCTGACTTTTTTTGTGTAAACACTTGACAAGTATACTTGGCAGTGCTATGATAGACATACCAAGTTTACTTGGCAAGGGGGGGGAATATGGACGACGAACAAGAGCAAGTCACAGAGAGCGAACACACGCAATCGCTCTCCAAAGAGGAAATTTTGGCGCGGAGCCGCAAGGAGAACGAAAAAAACGGCGACGAGCGCGAGCAGACGAGGTGGAAGTGGGTGACATACAGCGGCTATCTCGCCACGCTCATCACCGTCGTCGTTATCGAATTTTGTTATATTCTGCTCCATCAGGATGAAGCGTTTTTCTATCCGATCTACGTTCTGCTCGGCACGAGCATGAGTGCGCAGACCACCTGTCAGGCAATCGTCATGAAGAAGGGGAAAGGCAAGACGATTTCGATCGTCTGTGCCGTCCTGCTCATCGCCGTGACGATCGCCCTGTGGGTGCTCTTTGCCCTCTCCCTTGCGGGAATCAAACTTTGAGGTGAGAGATATGAAAGAGAATTCCGAAAAAGAAGAACAGCTCTCGAAAGAGGAGATCTTGGCGCGCAGCCGCCGGGAGAACGAAAAGAACGGAGACGAGCGGGAGCAGGGCAAGAGGCTCCTCTCGCGGAACATCGGGTTCATGGCAACCGTTCTTGCCTGCGCCGTCGCCCTCATCGTGCGGGTGTGTTTGGAGGACACCGTTCCCTACGAACTGATGGCGATCATATTCACGGGGCTCTTTGCGCAGAATGCCGCCGAGGCGTTCTTCACCGCGAGCAAGAGGCTGAAATGGCTTGCGATCTTTGTGGCGGTTTTGTCGGTCGGGGTGGCGACTTTATATTGGGTGCAATTCGGACTGCAACTTGCGGGGAAGTAGAGCGGTAAAAGATGGACGAGAAACTCATTCTCCGCAATCGCCTGAAAGAGGCGCGCGCGGAAAAAAATCTATCGCAAGGGGAACTCGCCGCGCTCGTCGGCGTGTCGCGCAACACGATCTCCTCCATCGAGACGGGACAGTTCTGCCCCACGGCGAAGCTCGCCCTCGTGCTCTGTATCGCCCTCGACAAGAAATTCGAAGAGTTGTTCTATTTTTAACGGTATGCGATTGGAATTTGAGACATCGGAGCACAAAAAACAGCTGAAAAACCGCATCCGGAGCGCAAAGACCGAAGAAAACGCAAAGCGGCGCGGCATGTCCGTCTCCTGCAAGGAGGATCGGGCAGAGATCGTCGTCTGCCGCCGCGGGAAGTCGCCGCAATACGCCTTTTCGGGCGCAATCGCGGAGGGGGAAGGGGGCTGTAAAATTTCGGGCGAGATTGAGCTTGTCGGAAGGCCGTGGCGGTGGTATCACTATCTTCTGACCGTCCTTTCCTGCCTCGTTTTCTTTCCGCTGACCCTGCTCCTGCTCGCGGGGGATCTCATTTTTGTCGCATACTTTGCCTCCGGGAATCCCATGAAAGCGGGCGTTTTTCCCTTTCCCTTCACGAGCGAGAAGAGCCGCGAGAAAAAGCTGACCCAATTTATGACGGAGACGCTCGGCATGAAGAGAACGGTCTGAAAGACGTCTCGGACTGCCCGTCAGTTCTCAGGCAAGAGATACGCCGCCCCGCAGAGAGGTCTGCGGGGCGGCGTTTTGCGGTTTACGAATTCTTTTTTTGGTTGCGCTCTGCGGGGCGCGCCGTTCCGAATACCGTTCCGCTTATTTCTTTTTGCGCGCCTTGCGTTCCGCGGCCGCCTTCTCTGCATAGCTTTCGAGTTCCTCGGCGAATTTCCGCGCCGACTGAAAGGGAAAGCAGAAACTCGCATGCTTTTGTTCGAAGGTCTCGACATGCTCTTTGACGCTCTCTTTGAGCTGTTCGAAGTGCACGACGATCTGTTTCTCCGCGGCGAACTTGCGGATCTTCGCCGCAAGATTCAGCGAATGCCCGAGATCGACGAGGAACACGCCCAAAATCACCCCCACAAAGAAGGAGAACTGTTCGTGCGAGACAAACCATGTCACCGCTTTCAGGACGGGTTCGTTCATGATAAAGTAGAACGCCGCCGCGACGAGCAGCCACAAAAACGAGAAGAGGGGGCAGATGATCCCCTGAACGTTTCCCCATCGGTTGGAGTAATCCCAGAGCTTGATCTTCATTCCCTTGATGAAGATGAGCCCTGCGATGTATTCGATGACTGTCATCATGACGCCCATGATGAGAATGAGAAGGAGCGCGTCGAGCCACGCGTGACCCGTATGAATGGGAATGAGCGAGATCGCAAACATGAGCGCGAGCCCGAACCCATAGAGAGGGATGTACGGTCCCGTCAAAAAGCCGGGATTGATCCATTTCTTCGCCGAGAAAAAACGGCGGAAGAACACTTCGAGCACCCAACCGAGCATGCTTCCGACAAGAAAGAGAAACGCCGCAACGAGGAGAATATCTAAAAATTTCATTGGTTCACCTTCGCACGGATTGTATCATATTTTCCCGCGCGGCGCAAGGTTTTTGTTTAAGGTTTTTCCATTTGCGGTATATTATTGTCGAAAAGAACAGCGCTTTGGGACGGCGCGAACAATCGGAGGAAAATATGGACGCAAATCGCTATACGCAAAAATCGTTACAGGCAATTCAGACGGCGCAGAACACCGCGCTCGAATACGGGAACTCGGAGCTCGGAACGCTCCATCTTCTCCATGCGCTCCTCGAACGGGACGGGCTCGTCTCGCGGATTCTGACCCGCGCGGGAGTGGATGCGGCGGGACTTTCCCGTGCCGCGCTCGAAGAGATTCAGCGCCTTCCGCGCGTTTCGGGGGCGGGAGCGGGACAGCCCTATGCATCCGGCGCGCTCTCCCGCACCCTCTCGGAGGCGGAGCGCCTCGCAAGCGGCATGAAGGACGACTTTGTCTCCGTCGAACATCTCTTTTTGTGCCTCTTCGACAACGCCGACGGCGGGCTCAACGAGCTATTCCGTCGGTTCGGCGTGACGAAGGATCTCTTCCTCAAAGGAATGAAGGACGTGCGCGGCAACCAGAATGTCAAGAGCGACAATCCCGAGGATTCCTATGAGGCGCTCGAAAAATACGGCATGGATCTCACCAAGCGGGCATACGAGCACAAGCTTGAACCCGTCATCGGCAGGGACGAGGAAATCCGCAACGTCATCCGCATTCTCTCCCGCAAGACCAAGAACAACCCCGTTCTTATCGGCGAGCCGGGGGTCGGGAAAACGGCGATCGCGGAGGGGCTCGCCCAGCGGATCGTCAAGGGAGACGTCCCGGAGGGGCTCAAAAACAAGACCCTCTTCTCCCTCGACATGGGCGCGCTCATCGCGGGCGCGAAATACCGCGGCGAGTTCGAGGAACGTCTCAAAGCCGTCCTCGGCGAAGTGACGAAATCGGAGGGGAACATTCTGCTCTTCATCGACGAACTGCACACCGTCGTGGGCGCGGGCAAGAGCGAGGGCGCGATGGACGCGGGCAACCTCTTGAAGCCTCTGCTCGCGCGCGGCGAGCTGCACTGTATCGGCGCGACGACGCTGGACGAATACCGCAAGTACATCGAAAAAGACGCTGCGCTCGAACGGAGATTCCAGCCCGTGCTCGTGGGCGAGCCGTCCGTCGAGGATACGATCTCCATTCTGCGCGGCTTGAAGGAACGCTTCGAGATCTTCCACGGTGTGCGCATTCACGACGACGCGCTCGTGGCGGCGGCGACGCTTTCCAACCGCTACATCACCGACCGCTTTTTGCCGGACAAGGCGATCGACCTCGTGGACGAGGCGGCGGCGATGATCCGCACCGAGATCGACTCCATGCCCGCGGATATGGACGCGCTGAACAGAAAAATCGTCCAGCTCGAAGTCGAGGAGAATGCGCTCGGTAAGGAGAAGGACAACGTCTCCATGACCCGTCTTGATGCGCTGAAAAAGGAGCTTGCCGATCTCAAAGAGAAGTTCGGTGCGATGAAACTCAAATGGGAGGACGAAAAGCGAGCGATCCACGCCGAAAAGGAGTTGAAGGAAAAGCTCGACCGTCTCCGCGGCGAATTGGAAAACGCCAAGCAGAAGGGAGATTACAACACCGCCGGGCGCCTTGAATACGGCGAGATCCCCGCGCTCGAAAAACAGCTTTCGGCATGCAAGGAGAGCGAACGCAAGGACGCGCTTTTATGCGACGAAGTCACCGAGGAGCAGATCGACCGGATCGTCGCGCGCTGGACGGGGATTCCCGTCGCCAAGCTCCGCGAAGGGGAGAAGGCGAAACTGCTGCGTCTGCCCGAGGCGATCCATCGGCGCGTCATCGGACAGGACGAGGCGGTGGAAAAGGTCTCCGAGGCGATCCTCCGCGCGCGGGCGGGGATTTCCGACGAAGGGCGACCCATCGGCTCCTTCCTCTTCCTCGGACCCACGGGCGTCGGAAAGACGGAACTTTGCAAGGCGCTCGCCGAGACGCTCTTCGACGACGAGAAGAACATCGTCCGCATCGACATGAGCGAATACATGGAGAAATTCTCCGTCTCCCGGCTCATCGGCGCGCCGCCCGGATACGTCGGCTATGAGGAGGGCGGAACGCTCACCGAGGCGGTTCGCCGCCGTCCCTATTCCATCGTGCTCTTCGACGAAGTCGAAAAGGCGCATCCCGACGTGTTCAACATCTTTCTCCAAATCCTCGACGACGGCAGGGTCACCGACTCGCAGGGGCGGACGGTCGATTTCAAGAACACGATCATCATTCTAACGTCCAATCTCGGCTCCGATCTCATCTCGGAGGGAATCGAGGACGGCGAGATCACCGCGGGCGCGCGGGCGGGCGTCGGCGAGCTTTTGAAACGCTCCTTCCGTCCCGAATTTCTCAACCGCCTCGACGAGATCATTCTGTTCCGCCCGCTCACGAAGAAGGACGTCGGCGGAATTGCGGACATTCTGCTCGGGCGGCTCAAAGCGCGGCTCGGCGCGGAACATCTCACCCTCGAAGTCACGAGCGCGGCGAAGGAATACATCGTCGACTTCGGCTACGACAGCGTGTACGGTGCCCGCCCGCTCAAACGGTTTATCCAAACGAACGCGGAGACGCAGATCGCGCGGTATATCATCGAAAAGAATCCGCCCGCAGGCGCCGTGCTGACGCTCGACAGGGGCGAAAACGGACTCATACTGAAATAACAAATAAAAATAACAAAGCGGCGCCCTGCGAAATTCGCGGGGCGCGAAAAATTTCGTTCCGCTTGCAAACGCGCGCGGAATATGGTATAATACGGGCATGGCGGAAATCACGGGCATCACCCCTCAGGTGAAGGACGGAACAAGGTGCAATATCGAGCTCGACGGAAGATTTTTTTGCGGCATGAAGCTCGAAACGGTGATGCGTCACCGTCTGAAAGTCGGAATGCGGGTCACGGAGGAGGAACTCTCCGCGATGCAGCTCGAAAGCGAAAAGCGCACCGCGCTCGACAAGGCGCTCCATCACATCGCCTCCTCGATGAGGACCGAAAAGGAAGTGCGCGACTTTCTTCGCCGGAAGGGGTATCTCGACGACGTGTCCTCCTATGTCGTCGAAAAGATGAAGGAATACGGCTTTCTCGACGACCGCGCCTATGCCGCGGAGTACGCGCAGAGCGCGGGAAAGCGGAAGGGGCGGCGGCTCATCGCCGCGGAACTGAGGCGGAAGGGCGTCGGGGAAGAGGAGATCGGGCAGGCGGTGGATCTGCTCGAAGGCGAGGAGGAGAGCGCGAAGGCGGTCCTCGAAAAATATCTGCGCGGGAAGGAACTCAACCAAAAGACCTTGCAAAAGGCGTTTTCCTATCTGCTCGGAAAGGGATACGACTACGAGACGGCGCGGTCGGCGCTCCGCGTGCTCGGGGAAACCGGAGATGAAGATTGAATTTCTCGAAGAAGTCGGCTCGACGAACGACTATATCAAGCGGTACGCGGGCGGCGGCGAGGACGTCATCGTGTGCGCCGCACGCCAGACAAACGGAAGAGGGACGAAGGGAAGGAGCTTTCTCTCGCGGGAGGGCGGCGTGTATCTCTCCATGCTGCGGTTCGGTCGCGGTCTGCGCGCGGAGGACGCGTTCCTCGTCATGGCGCATGCCGCCGTCTCCGCCTGCAAGACGGCGCGGCTGTTCGGCGCGTCGCCCGAGATCAAATGGCCGAATGACGTCTTTGTCTGCGGGAAAAAACTCTGCGGGATTCTCATCGAGAACATCCTTTCGGGGGGATATGTCCGCGCGAGCGTCATCGGCATCGGCATGAACGTCGTCAATCCCCTCGACGGGTTGGAGGAGATCGCCGTGCGGCTCAGCGACGCGGTTCCCGTCCCGCCCTCCGTCGACGCCGTGCGGGACGCGCTCATCCAATTTTTGCGGGAGGATTCCTCTTTGGAGGAGTATCTCTCCTTTACGCACATAGGAGGGAAGGAGATCGCCGTGACGGAGAACGATAGGACTTATCCCGCCACGGCGCGGCGGGTGCTCGGCGACGGGCGGCTCGAAATCGAAACAAAAGAGGGAATCCGCGCGCTTTCGGCGGCGGAAATTTCCGTGAGGTGGTGAAAATGAAGCGTTCTTATTCGATTGCCGAAATCAAGCGCGCAGACGAGCGCGCGATCGAAGGCGGCACGCCCTCGTCCGAACTCATGGCGCGGGCGGGCAAGGCGCTTGCCGCGCGGGCGGGCGAGATCATGCGGGAGAAGAAGATCGGAGACGTGCTCTTTGTCTGCGGCGGAGGCAACAACGGCGGCGACGGCTTTGTCGCGGCGCAGATCCTGTACGAGGCGGGGAAGGACGTCGCCGTGCTCTGCCTTTCCAAGCGGTTTACGCCCGAATGCGCCGCCGCTGCGTCCCGCTATAAGGGGGTTTTGCTCGGCAGGATTCCCCGCAGAAGATTCGCCCTTCTCGTGGACTGCGTGATGGGGTCCGGCTTGAAGAACGCGCCGGAGGGGGACGCCGCGGCGCTGATTGGATTTCTCGCCTCGTGCGGAGGATACGTCCTCTCCTGCGATCTTCCGAGCGGGCTCTCGGAGAACGGAATCGCGCTTTCGCCCTGCGTGCGGGCGGACGAGACGCTCGCGATCGGCGGCTTGAAGCACGCCCTTCTTCTGGCGGACGGCGCGGACATGGCGGGCAGGGTGAGCGCCGCGGACATCGGTCTCTCCCCCGAAGGCGGGGCGGAGATCTGCGAAGAGGCGGATATCGCCCGTCTCTTTCCCGCGCGGAAATCCAATTCCCACAAGGGAACGTACGGCACGGCGGTCATTTGTGCGGCGGGGGCGGTCTCGACGGGCGCAATCTTCCTCGCGGCGAAGGCGTGCCTCCGCTCGGGCGTCGGATATGCCAAACTCTTTGCGGAGGAGCCCTTCTTTTTGCAGGCGGTGGGGAAGCTCCCCGCGCTCGTGCTCCGCAATTCCGTCGCTCCGGACGGCGAGATGCTCGCCGCGGACTGCATTCTCATCGGTATGGGGGCGGGCGTGAGCGGAAAACTCTACGCCTTTCTTGCGGAATTGATTCCGAAATATACGGGCGTTCTCGTCCTCGACGCGGACGCACTCAACACGCTCGCGCGCTTCGGCACCGAGATTCTCAAAAACAAGGCATGCCGCGTGGTGATCACGCCGCATCCCGCGGAATTTGCCCGCCTGACGGGAAAGACCGCAAGGGAAGTGACGGCGGACGCGGTCGCGCTTGCCGCGGGCTTTGCGAGAGAATACGGCGTGACGGTCGTCCTCAAAAACAACCGCACGGTCATCGCGGGCGGAAATCGGCTTGCGATCAATCCGACGGGTTCCCCCGCGCTCGCAAAGGGGGGAAGCGGCGACGTGCTCGCAGGGTTCCTCGCGGGGACGTGCGGACGGGGCGTTCCGCCCTATGAGGCGGCGTGCGCGGCGTGCTATTTGCTCGGCAAAGCGGGCGAGATCGCCGCGGAGGAGATGGGAGAATATGCTCCCGACGCGGACGACATCGTCGGGTTTTTGCCAAAGGCGATGAAATTCGTTTCTCCCTGACAAGTTACGGCGCGGCGCAACCGAACAGCCGCACCGCGATCGCCGTGAAGAGCAGCACGCTCCCCGCGATGATGTAATAGACGGGAAAGACCGTGAAGAGGCTCATCGCAAGGAGGACGGCGCCGCTTGCGAGGAAGGGACGGGCGTTCGCCTTCGAAAAGGAGCGCCTCAGCTTGGAGCGGACGCCCTTCCGGGGCAGATTGCCGCAGATGAGCGGATCGGGCGTCGTTCCCGTGCGCGTAAAGAGATCGTAGACCGCGTCTTTGCACATGGTGCGGATCCCGAAGGAAGAGATCAGTTTTTCCGCCTCCGCGGTGAGCGCGTTGCAGACGAGTGTGAAGGATTCGCCGTGCGTGCGGATGAGCCTTGCGGTTTCGTCCGCCGAGACGGGCTCCATCATGAAGAGCGGAACGACAACGTTTCCGTCGGAATTGAGTTCATCGCCCTGCAAGTGCGCCTCTTTCCCGTCTGCCAGAAGGGCGGAGAGAAGCGCCGCGCGCACCCGCTCCGGCTTTTCGAGCGCGAGATGAAAGAGAAGTCTGTCCTGCGCCTCCCGCTCCTTCCGCGAGAGGAGCTTTTTTCTGTTTCTGCCGTAGAGGAGAAGGAAGGAAAGAAGTCCCGCCGCGAGCGCAAGCAGACAGGCGCACGCGAGCGCGACGGGAAGCGCCGTGCGGTAATATCGCAGAATGCAGAGCGAGAAGAGCCATGTGCATGCGGTATAAAAGAGGATGTCCGCAATCATGGGGAAGCTGATTTTTTTCATCTCCTTAATTTTTGACCGAAATTGGGGATTTAATCTTGCAATATCCCAAAATGTGGTGTATAATGGAAGCATGAAAGTCGCAATTTTCGGCGGATCCTTCGATCCCGTGCACCGCGAACATGTCCGTTGTGCGTGCGCGGCGTCATCCGCGCTCGGGCTCGATCAACTCTTCGTCATGCCTTCGTATGTCGCGCCGCACAAGCGCGGCGGGGCGCGGGCGTCGGCGGAGGATCGTTTCCGGATGGCGCAGCTCGCCTTTCGCGGACGACCTTCCGTCGAAGTGAGCGACTTCGAACTTAGGTCGGAGGGAACGAGTTACAGCTATCTCACCTGCCGCGCCTTTGCGGAGCGGTTTCCCGAAGCCGAGCGGTATTTTCTCGTCGGCGCGGACATGTTGGAAGACTTCTTCACCTGGAAAAATCCCGAGGAGATTCTCTCCTGCACGAAGCTCGCGGCGTTCGGAAGGGGAGAGGCGGAAACGGAGTCTCTTCAAAGCGCGTTTTATCGCCGCTTTGCAACAAATTTTCTGTTGCTTCCGTTTGCGGGGGAAGATCTCTCCTCCACCGATCTTCGCGTAGCGCTTGCCTTCGGGCGGGAACCCGCGGGGTTGGACGAGGCGGTTTCTTCCTACATCCAAACGCGCGGACTGTACCGCTTTCCCGCCGTTTTGCAGGCGTTGGAGCTGGAAAAACCAGAGCGGCGGGAGCACAGTTACCGCGTCGCGCGGATGGCTTGCGCGCGCGCCCGTTCGCTCGGAATCGAGGAGGAGAAGGCGCTGCTCGCCGCGGCAATGCACGATTGCGGCAAGTACGTCCCACAGGATTCTCCGCTTCTTCTTGGATTTACGCCGCCCGAAAACGTCCCGCAGCCCGTTCTGCACCAATATACGGGCGCGTTCCTTGCGGAGCATGTTTTCGGCGTGACCGACGGGGAGATTCTCGACGCGATCCGCTATCACACGAGCGGAAGAGAGGACATGACGCCGCTCGGCGCGCTCATCTTTCTGGCGGATCTTCTGGAAGAGGGGAGGACGTTCCCCGGCGTGGAGGAACTGCGCGCGCTGTTCCGAAGGGATCTCCGCGCCTGCCTCAAAGAGAGCCTCTCTCGGCAAATCGAATATCTGAAAGGCACGGGAAAACCCGTCTATTCCCTCACGGAGCGGGCTTATCTGTGGATTTTGGAACACGAGAATTAACTTTTTGAAGGTTTGCATAGTAATATGTCAGACATAATAATCTTTTGATGGGGGTATTTCAGATGGAAAGTATGGAACTTGCGAGGGCTTGTTGCAAGGCATTGTCCGCAAAGAAGGGACAGGACATCGTCATTCTCGACGTGAGCGAACAGACGGTCGTTTGCAGTTACTTTGTCATTGCAAGCGGGAAGTCGACGACGCAGGTGCGTGCGCTGGGCGATAGCGTGGATGAAGAGATCAAGAAGCAATTCGGGCTCGATCCCATCCGCACGGAAGGACTTCGGGAAGGGCGCTGGGGCGTCATCGACTACGGCGACGTGGTTGTGCACATTTTCAACGAGGAATCCCGCCTCTTCTATTATCTCGAACGGCTCTGGGATTCCGGGAAGAACATCACGAAATACGAAGAGTAGAAGAACATCAGAAATTTTGCAGAGACACAGGAGGGACCATGAAGAATATGACAAGGACCGTTGCGGCTGTTGCCGTGGCGGCGAGTTTCGGTTTGTGTATGGCGCTTTCGGGCTGCGACGATCTTCCGAGCGCAGTCTCCTCGGGGCGTTATAAACAGTACAATGACAGCGCCTGCGTTGTCGGCGCGGGCAGTGCGGGCGCCGTCTCGAAGGTCGAGATTGATTGGCTCGGCGGCGACGTCCGCATCTCCGTTTCGGATACGGTGAACACGGTCGTCTTTTCCGAGGACGTGCCCGCCTCATGCGGGGAGGAACAGCGTTTGCGTTCCCGCGTGCACGGCTCCGAGCTCGATCTGGAATATGCCGCCTCCGGCGCGCCGATCGACGCGGGATTTTCCAAAGATCTCTCCGTCACGATTCCCGCCGGGAACTTTTTGGCGGAAATTTCCGTCGACGCGGTGGACGGCAAGGTGATTTTCGAGGATGTCTCCGCAACGGAGATCTCCGCCGAGACCGTCTCGGGCGACATCTCCGTCAAGCGCTGTACCTTCTCGGAAGCCGATCTCGAAAGCGCAAGCGGGGACGTCGATCTTCTCTTCCGCGACAGGGGTTTCACGCTCGAATATGAAACCGTCAGCGGGAAGCTCTCAGACGAGTTCGGGGCGGCGAAGAGGGGAGACGAATATCTGTACGGCAACGGCGGCATGAAGATTCTGGTGGAGACCGCCTCGGGGGATCTCTCTCTCAGAAAAGCCGCGGCGCAAAGCGAAAATCCCGGCGGCAGTACGGGCGAAGATCCCGGCAGTCAAGGCACGGGCGGCAGTCAAGGCGGCACGGGTGAAAATCCCGGCGGAAATCAAGGCGGAACCGGCACTGAGACCCCCGGCGGCAGCACAGGCGGAAGTCAAGGCGGGAACCCCGGCGGCTCCGGAAGCGAGAATCCCGGCGGCTCCGGAAGTCAAGGCGGGAACCCCGGCGGCACGGGCGGTCAGGGGAGCGAGACGCTTCGCTATGAATTCTACGACAACGCGCAGTATTATTCGGTGGGGAGCGGATCGGTGATCGGCGTGCGTAAGATCGAGATTGATTGGTATGCGGGGGACGTCGAAGTGGTCGCCTCGCAGGGGAATGCGATCGAATTCCGCGAGGAGACGTCTTTGAGCGGCGATCTTCTGTTGCACTATCGCGTGCAGGGCGACGAGCTCGACATCAAGTTTGCAAGTTCCGGTGCGGAACTTCCGCGCGGAATCACGAAGAAACTCACGGTCTCGGTTCCCGTCGGGATCCTTCTCTACGATCTTGACGCGGAGACCGTGTCGGGGACGATTACGTTCGATTCCGTCTCCGCGGTGGAGATCGGCGCCGAGAATACGTCGGGCGAGATCGCCGTCAAGAACTGCACGTTCTCGGACGCGGAGTTCGACACGACGAGCGGCGACGTCCGCCTCACGCTTGCGGACGTCGGATTCCGCTGTGAGTTCGATACCGTGAGCGGCAGATTTTCGAGCGAGTTTTCCACGACCCGTCAGGGCAATGTATATGTGTACGGAAACGGCGGCGTCTCCATCTCCGTCGATACGTTTTCGGGGAATCTCACCCTGCTCCGCTCCGCGCAGAGCGGCGGTACGGGCGGACAAGGCGGCGGAACGGGAAGTGAAACGCCCGGCGGCGGAACGGGAAGTCAAGGCGGCACGGGCGGTCAAGGCGGCACGGGCGGTCAAGGTCAGGAAGGCGGCGGAACGGGAAGTCAGGGAAACGGAATGCTCTATGAGACCTACGACAATGCCGCGTTCTACACGGCGGGGAACGGCTCTGCTGCCCGCGTGAACAAGATCGAAATTGATTGGGTTGCGGGGGAGATCGAAGTCGTTCGTTCCGACCGCGCGACGGCAATCACGTTCGAGGAGGAATCGGCGGGCGTGCCGCAGGAGCTTGTGCTCCGTTCCCGGATCGAGGGGAAGGAGCTGAAACTGAAATACGCGGCGTCGGGCGCGCGGATTCCCGACGGAACGAGCAAGAAACTGACGGTCACGATTC
The DNA here is from genome assembly GCA_947630245.1 of uncultured Clostridia bacterium. GTDB lineage: Bacteria > Bacillota > Clostridia > Christensenellales > Borkfalkiaceae > Gallimonas. Next base: position 13,241 of record CANRGR010000035.1, read on the forward strand.
CCTCCGACGTCTATCTCTCCGAGCTTGAAATCGAGACGGTGCAGGGGGATGTGACGGTGCGGGACATTTCGGCGACCGAACTGAAAGTGGAGAATTTCCTCGGCGGGATCCACGTTTCGGGGTGCGAGTTCTCGGAGGGTGACTTTGAGACGGCGAGCTCGGATGTGGAACTCACGCTCTTCGACGTCGGCTTCCGCTGCGAATTCGAGACGAGGACGGGACTCATGACGAGCGCGTTCGATACCGTCCGCATCGGAGACGAAGAGGTGTACGGCAACGGGAGGGTTGAGATCTCGGTGGAGACCGTCTCGGGCAATCTGATTCTGAAAAGAGCATAAACGCGGGTTACCGCATACAGCAAAGGGGACGACCGAGAAATCGGCGTCCCTTTGCTTTGATAAGGAAAGGAGGTATGGGCTTATTGAAAGCGGATTTTGCGCGGTTCCCCCAACTCCTGTTTCACGCGTTTTTTCTTGCGCTCCACGAGATAGTATACGGGCTCCGGCGCGGGATCCGGTTTGGGCGGCTCCGGCTTCTTTTTCATGGTACGGTAGCCGATCTTCGCGAGTCTGAATCCGTGCACGACGATCACGCAGAGGAGAAGGAGAATTGCGCAGTGGATGAGACCTTGCGTCTGTACCGAGAGGAGAGTCATGCCGCTATCATAGCGGAAAGGTACTGTCATAAATTGCAAAAGTTGGGGATATTTTCAAGGCTTTTGGGAGAAACTTATCCCTATGGAACAGGAAGGAAAGGTATTGACGGCGGCGGAAGCGGCGGAATACGGTGAATTCAGACGCGCCCGCCGCGAGACGGAAATTTCTTTTACTCTCGGGAAACTGCTCGTGGACGCGTCCCGCCGCGAGACCGACCGCGCCGTGCTCCGCAAGGCGTGCGAGACGTTCTCGAAACTGCACGCTTCGGGCGTTCTGGTTTCGCCCGTCAACGTCGCCGCCGCGCGGAAATTTTTCCCGAAAGGGGAGGCGCAGGTGAGCTGTTTAGTGGGCGGAACGGGGGAAAGTTTGACTTCGGTCAAGAAGATCGAGGCGAAAAAGGCGGTCCGCCAGGGCGCGAAGGAGATCCGTCTCGTGCTCTGCTATTCCCAACTCGCGGCGGGGAACGTGGGGTATCTCAGGCGGGAGATCAAGCGCGTCCGCCGCGCCGTGCGCAAGGGCTCCCTCGTCGTCTCTTTGGAGGATCATTCCCTCGGGGCGCGCGAGATTTCGCTCGGCGTAAAGGCGGCGTGTTCGGCAAAGGCGGACGCCGTGTGCGTGCGGGGCGAGACGGGGCTCGTCCTCTGCGCCGTGCAGGAGGGCGCAGGACGGATCCGCGTCGAAGCGTCCAATGTGGAGAACGCGGAACAGCTGCGACTGCTTCTCAAAGCGGGCGCGGTGCGCGCTGTGACGGGAAAGGGATCCGCAATCGCGGAGGAACTCTATGCCGCGCTCGACGCGCCCGAGACCGTGCTCTCACCCCTTCCCCTGCAACCTTCCGCCGCCCTGCCGCAATCCGTATCCGCGCCGACCGCGCCGACCGTTTGACGGTCGGTTTTGTTTTATGCCGCCGCTATGGACGTTTCTCACAAAGATTTCGACATTTGATTTTGCAAAATACGGTAAAAACGCTTTGATTTTTCCGAAAAATCATGTAAAATGGTGATGTAAAAGATTATGCCCTGTCATGGGCGTTTACGGAGTGACCGAAGATGGGTTTCATCAAATATCTTTCGAACGGCGACAGCCGCAAGAGCTTGAAAAAGCTCGATAAAATGGCGCGCGAGGTCGAAAAACTCGAACCGAAATATCAGAAGATGAGCGACGCCGAACTCAAAGGGCAGACCGCCGTCTTGAAGGAGCGGCTCGCCAAAGGGGAGACGCTCGACGACATTCTCTATGACGCATTCGCCGCACTGCGCGAGGCAAGCTGGCGCGTGCTCGGCATGAAACATTTCCACGTTCAGATCATCGGCGGCATCTGCCTCTTTCAGGGACGAATCGCCGAGATGAAGACGGGCGAAGGCAAGACCCTCGTCGCAACGCTTCCGAGCTATCTCGAAGCGCTCTCGGGCAGGGGCGTGCACATCGTCACCGTCAACGACTATCTCGCCCGCCGCGACGCGGAATGGATGGGGAAGATCCATAAATTCATGGGGCTCACCGTCGGCGTCGTCGTGCCGGGCATGGACGACGATCTGAAACGGCAGGCATATCAAAGCGACATTACTTACGGCACCAACAACGAGTTCGGTTTCGACTATCTGCGCGACAATCTGAAATCCGATCTGCGGCTGATGGTTCAAAGAGAACTCAATTTTGCGATCGTCGACGAGGTGGACTCCATTCTCATCGACGAGGCGCGGACGCCGCTCATCATTTCGGGGAAGGGCGAACAGTCGTCCGAGCTGTACCAGCAGGTGGACCGCTTTGTCCGCACCCTTACGGGCGGCTTCGACGACGATCTGAAAGACGCGGAGAACGCCGCGGGCAAGCACCGCAGCCGCGATTCGAGCGCGAGAAAGGTTGCGAAGGCGGAGGAGCTGAATTGGGACTACGTCATCGAGCGCAAGGAGAAACAGGTTCAACTCACCGAATTCGGCGCGGAGAAGGCGGAGAAGTACTTCAATATCGACAGCATTGCCGACATCTCCCACGTCACGCTCAACCATCACATCCAGCAGGCGCTCAAAGCGCATAAACTCTTCCATCTCAACGAGGAATACATCGTGAGCGACGGCGAGATCGTCATTGTCGACGAGTTCACGGGACGTCTCATGATCGGGCGGCGCTATTCGGACGGACTGCATCAGGCGATCGAGGCGAAGGAGGGCGTCAAGATCCGCGAGGAGAACAAGACCTTCGCGACGATCACGTTCCAGAATTATTTCCGTCTCTACCGCAAACTTTCCGGCATGACGGGTACCGCCAAGACGGAGGAGGGGGAGTTCCGCACGATCTACTCCCTCGACGTCATCGAAATCCCCACAAACCGCCCTGTCAAGCGGCTCGATCTGCACGATAAAGTGTTCTCGACCGAGGAAGGCAAGAAGAAGGCGATCGTGCGGGAGATCGTCGAGCGGCACGAGCTCGGGCAGCCCATCCTCGTGGGTACCGTCTCCGTCGAGAAATCGGAGGAACTTTCGAGATTGCTCCGCCGGAACGGGATCCAGCACAACATCCTCAACGCAAAGAACCACGAACGCGAGGCGGAGATCGTCGCGCAGGCGGGCAGATACGGCGCAGTCACCATTTCCACGAACATGGCGGGCCGCGGTACCGATATTCTGCTCGGCGGCAATCCCGAATATCTTGCGAAGAAGCGGCTCAGAGAGGAGGGCGTCGAGCACGAGACCATCGAACTTGCGACGAGCTACGCCGAACTTGACGAGGAAACGCTCGCAGTCAGAGAGCGCTATCAAAAACTTTACGAAAGCTATAAAAAACAGACGGACGAAGAGAAGGAGAAGGTGATCGGCGCGGGCGGTCTGTGCATCATCGGCACCGAACGCCATGAGGCGCGGCGGATCGACAACCAGCTCCGCGGCCGTTCCGGACGTCAGGGCGACGTCGGTACGTCCATCTTCTTCATCTCCCTCGAAGACGATCTGATGAAGCGCTTCGGCGGCGAGCGCATGAAGATGATCTATGAGCATTCCAAGATGCAGGAGGACGAGTGTCTCGAATCGAAGATGCTGTCCCGCCTGATCGAATATGCGCAGAAACAGATCGAAGGCATGCATTTCAGCGCCAGAAAGAACGTCCTGCAATACGACGACGTGATGAACAAGCAGCGTATGCTCATGTACGCGGAACGCATGAAAGTGTTGCGCGGCGAGGACGTTCACGAGCAGATTCTGAAATATATCCCCGACTTTGCGGCGAGCGTGATCCACGACGCGGTCAATACGGACGATTCGCCCGACAAGTGGAACGAGAACGATCTCAACGCCGCGCTCGAACAGAAACTTCTCCCCGAGGGGACGAAGTACGTCACCCGCGAGAAACTCGAAAAATGGGATTACGAGATCGCGCTCAAACGCAT
>CANRGR010000036.1 GCA_947630245.1 uncultured Clostridia bacterium
ATCGAGAGCAACGTGTGGTTCGACTACGGCTACAACACCGAGGTCGGCGAAAATTTCTACGCCAATCACGACTGCGTCTTTCTCGACACAAACAAACTCATCTTCGGCGACAACGTGTTCATCGCGCCGCAGTGCGGATTCTACACGGCGGGACACCCGCTCAATGGGGAGACCCGCCGCGCCCAGCTCGAATTTGCAAAACCCATTCAAGTGGGCAGCGACGTATGGATCGGCGGCGGCGTGAGAGTGCTCCCGGGGGTCACAATCGGCGACAACGTCGTGATCGGCGCGGGGAGCGTCGTCGTGCACGACATTCCCTCAAACAGCGTGGCGGTGGGCAATCCCGCGCGCGTGATCAGGACGCTGCCCCGCAAGTGACCTTCTTTCCGCGGCGGGAAAACGGGCGGCGGAGGGCGGACGGATCCCCCGCAAAGAGCGCGGCGGAGGGCGATCCGCCCGGGCGGACATGACAAAATCCGCCCGCCGTGAAAATTGTGCCGCGGAAGGGGAAAAGCGGCGAAATTTTTTTGTTTTTTCCGAAAAAATCTTGATTTCGCAACTCAAAACAGCTTGACGATACCCCGTTGATTGCTTATAATGAAGGGGTAATTCGGCAAAACGCCCTTGATTCGCTGGCATCGGGCGTAACGACATCGGCAAGGAGTTAAGGAGTACGAATATGAAAACCTACATGGCAAACGCTCAGACGGTTGAGAGAAAGTGGTATGTAGTCGACGCGGAAGGCATTCCCCTCGGGAGGCTCGCTTCCAAAGTCGCCGCCATTCTGCGCGGAAAAAACAAGCCCACCTTCACCCCTAACGTCGACACGGGCGATTTTGTAATCATCATCAACAGCGATAAAGTTCTTCTCACGGGCAAAAAACTCGAAGATAAATACTACCGTTATCACACGGGCTATATCGGCGGTCTCAAAGAGATCTCTTACGGGAAACTCATGTCGGAGCGCAGCGATCTTGCCGTCTATGAGGCAGTCAAGGGCATGCTCCCCAAGAATTCCCTCGGCAGACAGATGATCAAGAAGCTGAGAGTCTACAAGGGCGCGGAGCACAACCATGCGGCGCAGAAGCCCGAAGTCCTGAAATTATTTTAACGAGGTAACGACATGGCGAAAGCAACTTTGAAGAAAAAATTGCAGTATTGGGGGACGGGTCGCAGAAAGAAAGCGATCGCCCGCGTACGCCTCATTCCCTCCGGATCCGGCGAGATCGTCATCAACGACAGATCGCTCGAAGATTACTTCCCGCAGGGCACGACGCAGTACACCGTCAAGCAACCCCTCGTTGAAATCGGCGCGGAGAATAAGTACGATATTATCGTCAACGTCATCGGCGGCGGTTATACCGGTCAGGCGGGCGCCATCCGTCTCGGGATTTCGAGAGCGCTCCTGCAAGCGGAACCGGATACGAGACCGGCACTCAAAAAGGCAGGGTTCCTGACCCGCGACCCGAGAGTCAAAGAAAGAAAGAAATACGGTCTCAAAAAAGCGCGCAGAGCGCCCCAGTTCTCAAAGAGATAATGTCAAAACCGATCGCTTCCCGCGGTCGGTTTTTTTCTGCCCATTCACGAAATTCTTTGCATCTTCACGAAATTCTTTGCTCGCTTGCGGCTTGCCGCAAGCGGCGCGCCGCCGCGCTTCGTAAAGAATTTCCGTGAGGAAACGTGCTATTACGCCTTAACTTGTTTATCCTCTCATTCGTTTCATCGGACAACAAGCCGCAGGTATGCGGCAAATTGGGTGCGCTTATGGAAAAGCGTGGTTTTCCAACGCGCATAAGATTTTTAGCTGTCATACCGAGCGGAGCGCGAAGCGCGGAGCGAGTGTATCCCCTTATCCAACAACGACCGAGGGGATTCTCTCGGGCACTTCGTGCCCTCGGAATGACAGGTGGCAGAGATTCCTCGACTTCGCTCGGAATGACAGAAAAACAAGGTCTTAAAGATCAAGGCGATGTTTCGACACTCCGCTATGCGGCGGCTCAACATGACGTATTTGAGAATGCCTGTCTGTTTCCCACTGTCAGACCGACGACCGAAACGAAGTGAGGTAGAGCGGCGTTGTTTCTGTTCAACAGCCCTGTGGGCTGTGAACAACGCCGCGACAGGAGCGCTGGCGGGCGCGACGGGCTTTGCGGCGGTTCCTGCCGCCCAAAGCGTTCGTTTTGCACAAGGGGATTCTCTCGTCCCTACGGGACTCGGAATGACAGAAAGCGCCCGTTTTGTCATTTCGACCGAAGAGAGCGAAGCGAACGAAGCGGAGAAATCTCATAATCATAATAAGGTTGAGATTCCTCGACTGCGCTCGGAATGACAGATAACGCAGAGATTCCTCGACTGCGCTCGGAATGACAAAGAGTGCAGAGATTCCTCGGCTCCTTCAAAATAACAAATAAATAACATTTTCGGAAATCTATTGACAAAACGCTCAAAATATGGTATTATCCGAAATATAAAAAAGAAAAATTCCGGGAGGGGTGACAAATGAGCGCAAAACGCAAATCTTTGATAGCGTTGGGAATCGTGTGCTTGCTCGGCCTGCTTCCGGGGTGCGGAGCAAGATATGAGGATCTTTCGGTCCATAGCTATTACAGCGAAGATTCCTTCCGGCTTCCGATTTCGGAGCGCGGGCTCTTCGAGATGCCCGACGTTTTGAGTTTTGAGTCCAAAATGACGCTAAACGAACTGAAAGACGTGATCGACGAGACGGATTTCGGTACGGCAAGCGTTGAGACATATCTTTCGCCCTACGCGCTCATGATCGAAAAGACGGCCGCTTCGGAAGTAAACTACTATACCGTCCTGCAAGGAACGGAGAAGATGTTCTATACGGGTGCGGTTGCGAACATAGACGGGGTCGACGCGATCTTTCCCTATCATTTGGTCGAGGCGTCTCGTCCGTGGGAAATTTTCCCCGACATCGAGAGCAGGACGGAATTTCCCACTTCGCATGGATTGGAGGAGTATGTCTCCTTCTACGAAAAGACGGGGCGGTTTTCGGTTGAGATCAATGAAAAGCAGGCTACCGTCAGCATAAAGAGAGAATCTGTTTCTCCCGAACGTCTCAAATATTTCCGTCCCATTACCATTTCTTTGGACGGCGGTCATGTCTCTTTCTCCGCGGCAGACCCGTCGTAGGGAAAGATCGGCTCCCTCGGGCGCCAAGCGCGAAACGGATGAAAACATTTGAAAGAAACGAAAACCCGGCGGACGGCGGAAAAGCCGTCCGCTTCCCTTCTTGCTCTCGTCTATTTTTTTCTCGTCTTTTTGGCGATTGCGTCGTGGCGGGCGAGAAAGTCTGCGAGCGCGTCCCGTCCCGGCTGCGGCGCGGCGGGTCCCGATGCGGAGACGGAGGACGAAGGCGCGGCGGATCCCGATGCGGAGACGGAGGGCGAAGGCGCGGCGGATCCCTCGGGGGGAGCGGCGCCGTTTGTGCGTCCGGCGGGTTTCGTCCCGTCCCGCGGCGCGGCGGATCCCGTTTCCCGTCCCCCGTCCGTGAGCGCGGAAAGGGCGTCGAGCAGCTCGAAAATCCCGAATTTTTCCATACGATTCCCCTCACATTGCAAATTTTCTCAAAGAAAAGTGCAAGTTTCATGGGTTTTTGATTGCCAAATCCCGATATTTAGTATATAATTGGGGATAGATAGTTAGAACTATAATTTTCTGACATAGAAGGAACATCGTTATGCGAAAAATGCTTAAAAAACTTGTTACCATCGCGACTGCGGGCGCCCTCACGGCGGGCGCGCTGTCTCTCGTCGCGTGCGGTTATTCGTTCGATCCGCTCGGCGGGAACTATTCCGCGGGGACGCCGGTCTCCAACGGCGGCTTTGTCGTCGAGAAGGGGGAATACGTCTACTTCATCAACGGCGTGGAGACGTACACCGCGGACAACGAGTACGGCACCCCCGTAAAGGGCTCGCTCATGCGCATCGCAAAGAGCGACGTTACCGCCCGCGCCACCGCGAACGAGGACGGGGAGACGAAGGCGGAGACCGTTGTGCCTTCCCTGATGGTTGCAAGCGATTATACTTCCGGCATCTATATCTTCGGCGACCGCGTCTACTACGCAACGCCCAACAACGTCGAAAACACGACGGGATCCATTCAGAACGATTATCTCGATTTCAGAAGCGCCAGGCTCGACGGCTCGGACGTCCAATTCTATTTTAACGTCTCTTCGAACTCCACCGTCTACCGCTTCGTCCAACCCGATGAGAACGGTTCGGTCTATCTCGTCTATGTGCAGGATTCCGAACTGCACTCCTACAACACCCAAAAGAAAGAGGACGTCCTTCTTGCGAAGAACGTCGGCGGATATGTGCTCAACAGCACGGACAAGACCGATCCTTACGTCTACTACACGATGAGCGTCACTTCGAACATCGACGCTCCGAGCGGAGCCGTCACGCGGGATTACAACCAGATCTACCGCGTCCGCGCCGACGCCACGGAGACCCCGTACGACACGCTCAAAAACTATGCGTGGAAGCAGGACTATCTCGACGATAACGACGGCGAACCGCCCTACATCAACTGCGGCGAAATCGTGCTCGACGGGATCGGCTCCGCCTTCACCAATACGCCCACCGTCTTTACCCACGACTTGACCGACGGGGTTACGCCCGCTTCCTACACGGGCTTCACCTATTCCCTTCAAGCCTACACGAACGGAGGAATCTATTTCACCCGTTCCGAGATCGCCAAGACGGATTCCGTCGGAGAGGACGCCGGTTGGCTCTACTATCTGTCCGCGGACAGCCTCGCTTCCGGCTGGAACTCCATCAGCGGAAACCGCTCACTCGACATCGTTGCGCAGAGCACGACGAACGCAGGGACCGCCGCGATCTTCTATCTCGACGAACAGGGACATCACTATGTGTATGTGAACGGATCGAATATGTTCCGCGCGGACGTCGGCAAGGATTCGAACGGAATCGCCAAAGAGACCCTCATCGCGCGCGGCGTCAGCGGGGCGACCCTCATGTATCTCGACACCACGTCCGATTCCCAATACGATTACGTCTATTATACGATGTCCGGATCGAGCGGCAACAACATCTGGCGCGCGGTCAGCAACGGCACGGAAGAGGACTACAAGGTTCTCGGCTATGAGGACGCAAAGTACTACACGCCCGTCCAAATTCTCGACATCGAGCACGCGAGATCGTGGTACAACTTCGAAATCGTCGACGGCATGCTCTATTTTGCGGACGCGCGGGCAGTCGGATCAACGTCCTATAACTATCTCTCCTATCTTCCGCTCACGAAGAACGGCAAGCTCATGGACAACGTGCAGCTCGCCGATCTGAACAAGAAGTTCGAGGCGGTCATGGGCGGCGACGAGGACGGCATTCTCGATACCCTGACGAGCGACGGAAACACCAAACTTTCCACGGCGATCCGCTACTACTTCCTGACGGGACACATCGAACAGTTCGACCAGAACATCGCGGACGCGGTGGAGGCGGGCAAGAAACAGAACTATCTTTACAGCGAAGAGGATCAGAGCGAGTTCTTGCTGTTTGCGGCAGGCGACGGCAGAGCGAAAGGGCTCGTCGACGAGGACGGGAAATCCTACCGCACGCTCGATTATTTCGTGACCAAGCTCGGCAAGATGACGGACGCGGACAGCGACGCGATCGACGAGTATTGGAAGACCACGTTGGAGCACTATGAGGCGCCGACGGATACCGAGACCGCGGGAATCCCCGGCTGGGCATGGGCGCTGATCGGCGTCGGAATCGGGCTTGTCATCGTCGGGCTCGGCGTGATCGTCTTTGTCGTCCTCAAAAAGAGAAAGGACGAGGGCGAACCCGAAGAGGACAAGATGTACGTCGATACGACGGACGACCGCTCGGTGGACGTCTATTCGGACGCACCCGCAGAGTCCGAGGAGTCCGGGGAAGAGCCCGCAGAGTCCGGGGAGCTCGGGGAAGAGCCCGCAGAGTCCGAGGAGTCCGGGGAAGAGCCCGCAGAGGACGCGGAACACGAAGAGAACTGAGCAAATTCATCATCGCGCACGGCGCCCGTCCCTTGAAGGGACGGGCGCCGTTTCAAAATCGGGCGGGGACGCCCCGCCTTTCCGATCCGGAAGAGACCGCGGGCGGAAATGAAAAATTTTTTCCGCGAAGCGTAATTTTTTGCGGAAAAGCATAAAAAAACAGTTTACAAAAAAAATAATTACTAATATAATTTATTAGCCTATCGGTACAGGATCGGGGGGAAGGCGATCCGAGGAGGGAACTATGGTCCGGTATATCAAATGTCCGCGCTGCGAACTCAATTATATTGATGCGGAAAAGCAGGAATACTGCGACGTCTGTCTGAAAGAGATGAAGGGCATCCGTACGGACGCAGACGAAATCGAAGAAGAGGAGGACGCGGAACTTCCCACCGAGCTCTGTCCCGTCTGCGGGGAAAACATGATGCGCGCGGGCGAGAAGATGTGCGAGGAGTGCCGCAAAAAATCGGAAGTCGAGGAGGAGCCCGATCCCGAAGAGGATGACGACGAGTGGCGCGAGTATCTCGACGACGACACCGACGATCTCGATTCGGAGATGGAGGACATCGGCGAGACGTTCGACGAAGAGGAGGACGATCTCGACGAGGACGATACCTATCAGGGCGAGGACGAAGAGGAGGATCTCGATTACGTCACGGGCGACGAGATCTACACGCTCGGCGACGACGAGGACGACGAGGACGAGGAGTCCGAAGAGGACGACTTCTAAGGGCGCCGCGCGGGCAAGATAACCCGCTCCGCCTTGAAAAGGGCGTACCGTTTGATGAAATTCTTTGAGACGCTCTCCGAAAAGCTCCGCCGCTACGACGACGGACACAATTTTACCTGCGATCTCTGCGGAAGGGAAGTGTTCGGCGGGGAGCGGATCTGCGCGCAGTGCGACGGACAGCTCCCGCACAACGACAAGGAGATCTGTCCGCTCTGCGGACGGCAGGTGCGCGAGGCGGGAATCTGCCTCGAATGCAAGGAAAAGCCGCTCTCCCTCACGGTTGCCCGTTCCGCATTCACCCACGACGGCGACGCGGCGCGCCTCATCTCGCGCTTCAAGGACGGGCAGAAGTATCTCTACCGCACGCTGTGCGACTATCTGGAACCGCTTTTGTCCCAATTTACGGGCGCGGACGCGCTGACGTTCGTCCCGATGACCGAGACCGCGGAGCGAAGGCGGGGATACAACCAATCGCGCTTGCTTGCGGAGGAGCTCTCCCGCCGCAGCGGATGGGAACTTCTCGACGTCGCGGAGAAAAAACGCGAGACGCTCTCACAAAAGACCCTCTCCCGCCGCGAACGGGAAGAGAATCTCAAAGGATGTTTTCATCTGAAACAGCGGGCGGTGCTGCGCGGCAGAAGGATTGTCATCGTGGACGACACAATGACGACGGGCGCAACGGCGGACGAACTCTCCTCCGCATTCCTGCGCGCAGGCGCGGACGCCGTCTTTTTGCTGACGGTAACGAGCGTCACCCGCAAGGAACCCTTCGGCAAACCGCCGGAACAACAGAAATAATTTTGCCCGCCCCGTGCCGTTCGGCACGGGGCGGGCTTTTCTATTGCGCTCGCTTTCATTCACGAAATTCTTTGCATCTTCACGAAATTCTTTGCTCCCTTCCCCCTTGCCCACCCCTCTGGGGTGGGTGTCCCCGAAGGGGACGGAAGGGGTTTCGGTCGTAAAGAATTTCCGTGAGGAAAAGTGCTTCCGCTTCTTAACTTGTTTGTCCTCTCGTTCGTTTCATCAGACAACAAGCCGCAGGTATGCGGCAACTTGTGTGCGCTGTTGCAGGGGAACCCTGCTTCGCGCATGGAAATTTTAGGAAATTACGCTGTCATACCGAGCGGAGCGCGAAGCGCGGAGCGAGTGAATCCCCTCATACGCAGTCCGCTTTGAATGAGGGGATTCACTCCCCCCTTCGGGGGTCGGAATGACACATCCATTTTGTCATTTCGACCGAAGAGAGCAAAGCGAACGAAGTGGAGAAATCTCATCATAAGGTAGAGATTCCTCGACTTCGCTCGGAATGACAGAAAACATCGGGCGCGCCGCGGGAGAATCCCGCGGCGCGCCCGCCATTCAAAACGGCAGAGAGAATCCCGCGGCGCGCCCGCCGTTCTAAAACAGCAAGGAGAAATCCCGCTCTGCCGCCGACCGATCGGCAATGCTTCAAATCGTGAAAAGGAGAAAAATTTCATGAATTTTCCGCGCGGGAGCGCATACATTAGAACAAGCCCTCGCAAAACTGCGGACGGCTGTGCGGTGGAATCGACATTCCTTTCTCGGGAACGACAATTTTTTTCAAATTCTCCACCCGAAAAGATTCTATCATATAGGAGTAATACGACATGCGGTTTCTCATTCTGCGGCTGCGCGTACTCGCTGTTGCCGCGGCTCTCGTCCTTCTCGTCACGCTCGGGGCGTTTTCGGCAAAGGCGGCGGGCGCGGCGGAGGTCTATTGGAGCGGCGCGCGCTCCCTTCCCATCTATTCCGTGGAGCGCAGCGACAACAAGATCGCAATTTCCTTCGACTGCGCGTGGGGTGTGGAACACACCGACGCCATTCTCGAACATCTCTCCGCGGCGAAAGTGCGCGCTACCTTCTTCACCGTGCAGTTCTGGGCGGAGCGGTATCCCGAATATCTCAAAAAAATCGACGAGGCAGGGCACGAAGTGGGGACGCACAGCGCGACCCATTCCTATATGTCCCGTCTGGGCGAATCGGAGATCCGCGCCGAGCTCGAAAGTTCGTCCGCGGCGATCACAAAGGTCACGGGGAAACCCGTCGTCCTCTTCCGCCCGCCCTACGGCGATTACGACAATCTGCTCATCGACACGACCCGCGCGCTCGGGCTCTATCCCATCCAATGGGACGTCGATTCCCTCGACTGGAAGGATCTTTCCGCGGCGGACATCGCGGACCGGATCGTCGCAAGGGTGAAGAGCGGGTCGATCATCCTCTGCCACAACAACGGACTGCACACCGCCGAGGCGCTTCCCATCGTCTTTGACGCGCTCCGTGCGCGCGGATTCGAGTTTGTGCCGATCGGGGAACTCATCTACAAGGAAAATTACAGAATCGACCCCTCGGGTCGACAGATCGCCGACAACGCGGCATAATTCATTCGAACAAGAAAAACCGGAGGTACAGAAATGGATTACAATTCGGAAAAAAATAATAAGGTATATTTTACGGGAGAGATCGTTTCGGAGGCGACGTTTTCGCACGAGGTGTACGGCGAAGGATTTTACGAATTGTATGTCAGGGTCATGCGGCTGTCCGGTCAGGCGGACGTCTTGCCCGTGACGATTTCCGAACGCATCATCGAAAAGAACGATTTGCGCGTGGGGAGCACCATCTGTGCGCTCGGGCAGTTCCGCAGTTACAACAAGCTCGAAAACGGGCGTTCGCGGCTCATGCTCACCGTGTTTGTGCGGGAGATCGTGGAGAGCGAACCCGGGCGCAATCCCAACAGCATCGTCCTCTCGGGATACATCTGCAAGCCGCCCATCTACCGCACGACCCCGTTCAACCGCGAGATCGCAGACCTGCTCGTTGCGGTCAACCGCGCATATAACAAGTCCGATTACATCCCCTGTATCGCATGGGGCAGGAACGCCCGCTTTGTGCAGAATCTCAAAGTGGGGGACCGCATCGCCCTCTCCGGCAGAATCCAGAGCAGGGAATACCAGAAAAAACTGTCGGAGACGAACATCGTCACCATGACGGCGTACGAAGTTTCGATTTCGAAGCTCGCCGCCTTCGACGCGGGCGAAAATTTCGATTTGGACGGCGAATTCGATCTCTACGCCGCGCCGTCCTCCCAGAGCCAATACTGAATCCCTCTTTTACAGCCTTTCCCCCGCTTCGGCGGGGGAAAAGCGATTTTTCATACAATGCTTGACAAATTATGCCGTATCGGCTACAATACGGGTGGGGAAAAACGATGAGAAAACCGCGCACACGCTATGAGAAGATCGACGGAATCCAACGGACGTTGGAGGGATACCGCCGCTTTGATTTCGACTACATTCCGTTCGGTCCGCATTGGAGCATGCCCGACGGGAACTATCGCTACCGCCGCCGCGGATTGGACGCGCTCATGACGGGGTTTTGGCGCACGGTTCTCTTTTTGTTCGGATGGATTCTCATCGGCGTTTGCTACGGCGTCCGCACGACGGGCAGAAAAAATCTCCGCCCCCTGCGCGGCAAGGGCGCAATCCTCGTCACCAATCACTTCTCCTATCTCGATACGCTCCTGGTCCGCCATGCGGCAGGGCACTTCCGCACCTATCACACGATGGGTCCGCGCAACAACAAGACGGGCTTCGGCGGATGGGTCATCCGCCACGGCGGCATGCTGCCGTTCAGCGCGGACCGCGAGGCGACGCGCGCGCTCAACGCCGAAATCGAACGGGTCCTGAAAAAGGGCGCGTTCGTCAATTTTTATGCCGAACAGGCGCTCTGGACGAACTATCAGAAGCCGCGCCCCATGCAGAGCGGCGCCTTTCACTACGCCGTAAAGCACGGCGTGCCCGTCGTGCCCATCTTCTGCACCTTCCGCAAGAACAAGCGCGGACACATGAAGCGGATGCGCATTCACATCCTGCCCGCGATCTATGCGGACGGGAGCCTGCCGCGGCGGGAGAAGATGGACGACATGCGCGCCCGCGCCGAGACCGCCTGGCGGGAGTGCTACGAACAGGCGTACGGCAGAAAGCTCTCCTATTGTGCGGACAGGAGACTTCGCAGGCCGCGGGAAACATAAAAAAACGGCGGAAGTTCCGCCGTATGTAACTTACTTTTTATGAAGGGGATCCGCCTTCGTGACTTTCTCCGAGATGCGGATAAACGACCTTGCGTTCTCCGTCCCGATGATCTCCCGGATGCGGTGCGCGAGCTCCAACGACTGCGCGTGCACGGCGAGATATTCACCGAGATCTTCCTTCGCGAGTTTGACGAATGTCGTCCGCTTGTCGGTGCCGTCGAGCCGCAGCAGATATCCCTTTTTTTCGAGCGAATCAATCGTGCGGTTGACGAGGGATTTGAGCATCTTCGTCTCCGAAACGAGTTCGCGGAAGGAGACCAGCCCCTCGCCGTCCTCCCGGTAGCGGTTGTACACGATCAGCATGACGATCGCCTCGTTGTAGATCATGCCTTTCGTGATCCGCGTGTTTTTGAGCGCGCTCGTCAAGCGAACCCACGCGATGATCAACGCCTCGTCCAGCTCCTCTCCATTTAATTCTTTGTCCATCCTTTTTTCTCCGAATATTCACTTTGTGAACACACTCATTTTATTACATTTCCAAAATATTGTCAAGCAAAAAACTGTAAAATATTGATTTTTTTCAAAAAATATGTTAAACTTACCCGCAAAGGAGGGGGAAATGATACCGCAGGACGGAGCCATGTTATTTAGTTTTCTGAACATGAAACTGAGAGACGAGTACGATTCTCTCTCCGCGCTGTGCGAAGATCTCGGACTGAACGAGGAGGAGATCGAGCAAAAAATGGAGGAGATGGGATACCGCTACGACGGGCGGCAAAACCGCTTTTTATAGTTATCCACATATCAACATCGCGATTGTGGATAAATGTGGATAGGTGGATAACCTTCCGAGAAAGGAGAGAAAATGTCGCAATACGACCTGATGAAGCTGTTTGCGCAGTATGAAGAGGAGATCTCGGAGTCGGATTTCACGCCCGAGGAGCTCGAAGAATATCTCGAATATGCGGGGGAGGCGGATCCGCCCCTCTCGCCGCGCGCGTGGAAAGAGGAGTACTTTTCCTATTACGACGACGTAAAGGACAAGTCCCTCAAAAAGCAGGATTGGTGACCCGTCAGGAGAGCGGTTTGGTCGGGCGGAACGCGATGAGCCAGAAGAGGAGCCAGAGCGCGGCGACCCCCGCGAGCGAGAGGAACGCGCGAAAGGCGTAGAGATTTCCCGCGCAGAGAAATAAAAGAAGATCGAAGCCGGAGAGGGCGTACACGGCGGCAAGCACGCCGAACAGGACGAGAATCCCGCAGCAGAGGAGCGTGGTGAGTTTCATGCCAACAGTATGCCGCTTTCTTCAAAAAAACACGCCCCGCAGGGCGTGTTTTCAGAGAAGATTTTCCAACATCAGGCGGTCGAATCCGACATCTTCGAGAAAATCCGAAGGGCGGAACACGACATGGCGGAATTTTGCGAATTGAAAGAGATGGGGTTTGAGGAGCACGGGCGTGGGGACGTCGAGCGCGCCGCAGATCTCGGCAAGATAGGAAAAGAAGTGCGAATAGGTGAACGTCTCCCCGTTCTCGAAGGTCGTCTGGCGGAGAATGCGTCCGTCTTTGAGAACTTTTGCCCAAATCTTTACCATGACAAAATTATACCGCGCTTCGCCCCAAAAAGCAACCCTTTCTTGCGGGAGCGGAGCGATTTTTTTCGGCGGGGGGAGATAGTGGTTGACAAACGGGCGGAAAAGGGGTATAATAATCTGCAAGGTCGTCCGGACCGTGTTTTTCGCATACGGAAATCGCGGAGATCTTAACGGAGAGACCGCGCGCAGAGCGCGCAAAGGGGTTTGATATGGCAGATCAGTTTTACATGACGCAGGAAGGCTATGAAGCCGCGAAGAAACAGCTCGAATATCTTCAAACGGTGAAGCGGGCGGAGATTGTCGAGCGCATTGCGGAGGCGAGGAGCCACGGCGACCTTTCGGAGAACGCCGAGTACGACGCGGCGCGCAACGAACAGGCGGCGAACGAGGGCGAGATCGCCGAGCTGGACTACCGCGTCAAGAATGCGGTCATCATCGAGGACAGCGGGGACAATTCCCTCGTTCACATCGGTTCCACGGTGACCGTTCACGACTTCGATCTCGAAGAGGACGTCGCATATACGATCATGGGCACGACGGAAGTCGATCCGATGAACAACGTCATTTCGAACGAGTCGCCTGTGGGCGCGGCGCTTCTCCGCCACAAGAAGGGAGACACCGTCACCGTCAAGGCGCCGAACGGGGAATATCAGCTGAAAATCTTAAAAATCGATTAAGGAATACCAATGGAAGAGAAGATCCTTACGGCGGAGGAAGAGGCGCAGCTTTTAAGAGAGCAGACGCGCATCCGCCGCGAAAAACTGCAAAAACTCACGCAGGAGGGGAACAACCCCTATGCAAAGACCCGCTACCCCGTCACCGCGCACTCGGCGGAAATCAAGGAGAACTTTGAACGGTACGAGGGGCAGGAAGTCTGCTGCGCGGGACGGCTCATGTCCCGCCGCGTCATGGGGAAGGCGTCCTTTTCGCATATCTCCGACAAGGACGGTCAGCTCCAAATCTACATCACGCGGCAGGACGTCGGCGAAGAGACGTACACGGCGTACAAGAAGGACTATGACATCGGCGACATCGTCGGCGTCAAGGGGTATGTGTTCAAGACGCAGACGGGGGAAGTCTCCGTCCATGTCACGTCGCTCGAAATGCTCTCGAAGGCGCTTGTTCCCCTTCCCGAAAAGCACAACGGGCTTGCGAATCAGGACATGAAGTACCGTCTCCGCCACATCGACCTCATCGTCAACCGCGACGTGAAGGAGACCTTCTACCGCCGCGCGAAGATCATCCGCGCAATCCGCGCCTTCCTCGACGAACGCGGCTTTCTCGAAGCGGATACGCCCATCCTTCTCCCGCTCGAAATCGGCGCGGACGCCCGTCCCTTCAAGACCCATCACAACGCCCTCGATCTCGACATGTATCTGCGGATCGAGACGGAGCTCTATCTCAAACGGCTCATCGTCGGCGGCTTCGAGAAGGTGTACGAGATGGGGCGGATCTTCCGCAACGAGGGCATGGACGCAAGGCACAATCCCGAGTTCACCACCGTGGAAATCTATCAGGCGTATGTCGATTATCATGAAGTGATGGACTTCGTCGAGGAGCTCTATCGCTATGTCGCGACGGAGGCGTGCGGGACGTTGAAGATCAACTACCGCGGCGTCGAGCTCGACTTCTCGAAGTGGGAGCGGCTCACCATGACCGAGGCGGTGAAAAAGTATTCGGGCGTGGATTTCTCTTCCGTTTCCACGGACGAAGAGGCGCAAAAGCTCGCCGCGGAGCACGGCGTCGGGCTCGAAGAGGGGAAGGACAGCAAGGGCTATATCCTTGCCGAGTTCTTCGACGAGTTCGTCGAGGACAAGCTCATCCAACCCACGTTTATCTATGACTATCCCGTGGAGATCTCCCCGCTTGCAAAACGCAAGCCGGAGGATCCCGCGATGACCGAACGGTTCGAATATTTCATGATGGGCATGGAGATGGGGAACGCCTTCTCCGAGCTCAACGACCCGATCGACCAGCGCGCCCGCATGGAGGCGCAGGCGGCGAAAAAGCGCGCCGCGGGCGCAAACGCGCAGGTGGACGAGGACTTCCTCGACGCATTGGAGCACGGCATGCCGCCCACGGGCGGGCTCGGGCTGGGCGTCGACCGTCTCGTGATGCTTCTCACCGACAGCGCGACGATCCGCGACGTTCTGCTGTTCCCGACGATGAAACCCAAGAAGTAACCGCGCCGAGGGGGATTCATGGACGCAAGAATCACAAAATCGAGACTCTCCAACATGCTTTCCTACGATTGGCTCAAAATCATCGTCGCAATCGTCGCGGCGGTGCTTGGGCTGAGCGTCTTTTTCACGACGGTCGCACCCCGTCCGCGGGAGCATCAGATCTTTACCGTCTACGCCTACCGCGAACTCGCCGACGGCGAGGACGCGATGGAACTTGCGGACACCCTCAAACAGCGCGCCGTGTTTTCCTATGACATTCTCAACGTCGAATCGGAGAGCTTCGGCACGGGGCAGTACAGTGAGACGGCGTACGTCGCGCGCATGATGGCGGGCGAGGGCACGGCGATGTTCACAACGACCAATTCCTCCGTCGTCACCGTGGACGGCGAGGAACGCGAGACGACCGTGCTCGAAGAAGTCACGTCGGGCGAGGATCTCAATCTCACGCTCGACACCGTGCAGTATCTCACCGACTGCGAAAACTATCTCATCCGCTTTTTCGGCGAGAATTGGCGGACGGGAGATCTCAACCGCAGCGAGGCGGAGAGATGCTTTCTGAACCGCAACGAAAAGGACAGAAGATTCCGCAGCGAGGAAAAGCGCGCGGCGGGGATCGAATCGGAGTACAAGCGGCTTGAATCGCTGCGCGAAGATTTTGCGCTCGTGTCCGACAAATTTGCGGACGGAACGCTCTCCCACGCCTATGTGCGGGACGGCGGCGAGGAATATCCCCGCGCGTTCCGTCTCGGCAAGCTCAAAGGACTTTCGAGGCTCTATTATTACCCCGTGGAAAAGGACGGAAAGAGGGAATCAAAGACGGAGAACATCTGTCTCGTGCTCTTCCACCGCGACGACGACGCGGGCAAGCCCGCCTTCTTCGTCGAAAACGATCTGCGCTATGAGGCGATCTCCTTCCTCCGGTATCTGATCGACCGCTACGGAGACTGATGAAGCGCGCGGACGGTCACATCGCACAGATGCTCCGGACACAGCGGAAGCATGTTTCCTTTCACACCCCGGGGCACAAGCGCGCGGGCGCGGACATCACCGAGCTGAGCTATTCGGACAATCTGTATTCCCCCCGCGGCGCCATCGCAGAGGCGGAGAAGGACGCCGCCCGCATTCTCGGCGCGCGGCGCAGTTTCTTCCTCACGGACGGGAGCACATGCGGCGTGTTTTCGATGCTTCGGTGCCTCGCCGCCACGGGGAGGACGTCCGTCGCCGTGCCCGTCTTTTCCCACCCGAGTGTGCGGCATGCCTGCGACGCAATGGGGCTGAAACTCGTCCCCATCCCCCAAGAAACGGAGTATGGGATCCCGCGGCAGCCCGCACGGGAAGCAATCCTTCGCGCGCTCGGATCCGCCGACGCGCTTTTGATCACATCTCCCGATTACTACGGAAATTTCCCGCCGCTCCCCGAAATCGGGGCGCTGTGCAAAGAGGAGAAAAAACCCCTTCTTATCGACGGCGCGCACGGTTCGCATCTGCATTTCGACCCCGCGCGCTATGCGGGGACGTATGCCGATCTCTGGGTGGACGGGGTGCATAAATCCCTGCCCGCGCTCACGCAGGGTGCGGTCGTCTCGGCAAAGACGCAGCCGTGGGCGGAACAGCTCCTTGCCGCGGTGCGCATGTTCCGCACGACGTCGCCCTCCTATCCCATCCTCGCGAGCGTGGAATACGCCGTGAAGTACCCGAGAAACGAGGCGCTCGAACGGCGGGCGGAGGCGTTCAAAACGCAATACGGGTGCGTAAAAAACGGCGATTGGAGCAAACTTCTCGTCCCGTTCGGAAAGCGGTGCGAAGCGGCACAGCGCTTTCTCGAAGCGCACGGCGTATATCCCGAATTCAACGACGGAAACTATCTCATGTTCTATCTCTCCCCGTGCACGAAGGGGAAGGAACTGGAAAAACTCGGAAAACTGCTCGAAAAACTGCCGCGGGGGACGGTCTTAAACGCCGCGCCCGCCGGCGCGATTCCCATCTACTCGGAGGAACCGTGAAGGAACTGCTTCGCTCAACAACGGCATACCGCGCGATCCTCGCGGAGGCGAAACGGGGGGAACATTCCCACGCGACGCTCGTCGTGTTCCCCGACGGGGTCTATCTGCGCCCGCTTTTGCGCGAGTGCGCGAAGGCGTTCTTTTTCGGGGACGAGAGACGGGAAGAGCTCATCGGCGAGGAGCATTTTTC
>CANRGR010000037.1 GCA_947630245.1 uncultured Clostridia bacterium
CAACGGCAAGTGCAAAAACTGCGGATGGGTGAACGACAAACCCGAATTCACGAAGAAGGCGAACTATCCGAATTTTCTGTCCCTCGAGGATGCGAGAAAAGCCTACCGAGAGGGGAAAAAGCTTCTGCCGACCTTTGAGATCTTTCTCGATATCCTGTCCCGCGGATTCGAAATGGCGCTTTGGTACAACGGGAACAAATACGGTGCCATGAAAGACTACGATGTCTACGATTTCTATCTGTGGGACAACGAGGAAGGATTTCAGGAATACGGCAGCATTGAGGAATTCGGCGAAAAAGCGAATATCGGCGGCGTACTTCTCAAAAACCTTTGGAAGGAAATCAAAAAAATCGAATACGATTGTTAAGCTATGAGTGTCATTTACAAGCCCACGGGCATGGCGCGGGAATACAGCCCGTATGCCTTAAATCTTTACATCGGTTGCAGCCATCATTGCAAATATTGCTACGCGCCGCACACGCTGCAACGGGCGGAGGAAAACTATTTCGGCAAGCCCGCGCCCAGAAAGGATGTTCTGAAATATCTCGAAAAAGATCTTCAAAAGAATGTCTATCACGAGCAAATTTTGCTCTCCTTCATCGGCGACATCTACTGCGACAATTCGGACGACAGCGCAACGACGCGGGCGGCTCTCGAGATGTTGAGCGCCTACCATGCCCCCGTTGCGGTGCTATCGAAGGGCGGGAAGAAGATGCTTCGCGACCTCGACATGTTCAAAACTTTTGAGGATAGAATCGCGGTCGGTACGACGCTGACCTTTCTCGATGAAGCAAAAAGCAGGGCGTGGGAACCGTATGCAAGCTCCCCTCAAGAACGGCTTGAGACCTTGAAAGTTCTGCATGAAAACGGCATCAAGACATTCGCAAGTTTTGAGCCAACAATCGAATCGAAGGAGAGTCTGAGCCTCATCGAACGGACGCTGCAAGAGAACAGCGTCGACCACTACAAGATCGGCAAGATCAACCACTATAAGGACGCGGACAAATGGCAGAATTGGCGGCAGTATCTCTTGGATTGCATTGCGCTCCTGCGCCCCGCGGGAAAGGAAGTCTATTACAAGTTCTGCCTTCGCCGTCTTGCGCCCGACGTTGCTTTAACACAAGAAGAGAAAAACCCCGACGAATACATCGTCAGGGCATAAAATATCGCAGACTCTTTGTGCGTTTTTCTGATTATGCTTGAGCGAAAATTTGGGAAAATTTGGGGAAACTTTTCCGATGAGCGAACTGCAAAAACAAATCTTTGAAAGGATGTCAAAAGAGGAGCAAATGAAGGTCATGGAGGGCTACGGGACGTTGATGGTCGACCTCGAAAGTGAAGAGATAATTTGTGTCTACCGGGATTGTCGACTTAATAGGAAAAGTGCTTGATAATTTTCGCATAGCCCGCCCAATGTAATGGAGCCCCCGAAAAAGCGCGAGCGAAGCGAGCGGTTTTTCGGGGTTTAGAGGCGCGCCTGTTTTCAAGATCCACCGATATAGCCGATCCCATGAAACAAGCAAAATGCGGATACAAGCCGTATCCGCAAGTGTATAAGATGGGATTGCAATGTAGTTATGCGCCCTGATTGGCGATTGCCAAGATGACTTCTTCGAGGGAAGGGAGGGCGTCGATCGCGCCGCGGGAGCGGGTCGTGAGCGCGCCGCAGACGTTGGCAAAGGCAAACACCTTGTCGAGCGTTTCCCCTGTCCATTCCGCTTTGGAAAGTGCGTCGAGCCGCGAAAGCGCGCCCGCGTAGAAGGCGTCGCCCGCGCCCGTCGTATCCACCGTTTTGACGGGAATGGTGGGAAGCGTGTTGCTTTTCCCCCGATACAGCCACTTGCAGCCCTTCTCGCCGAGCGTCACGCAGACGAGCTTTTCTTTGAGCGCCTTTTGAACATACTCTTCTCCGAACGCCGCATATTCCTCCTCGGAGAGTTTGACGATGTCCGCGATTTCGAGCATGGTCTTATAGAGGGCGACTGCCGCCTCTCTGTCGGGGAAAATGTCCTCGCGGTAGTTGACGTCGAAACTGACGAGCTTGCCCGCCTCATGCGCCCTTTTTGCGAGATCCACGGCATATTGTGCGCCCCGCTGTTCGGAGAGCATGAGCGAGCCGATATGCACGATACCAGAGCGTTCGAGAAGAGAACGCGGCACCGCTTCGAGATGGGTATCCGCCGTGTCCTTTCGGTAGAAACAGAACGAGCGGTCTCCCCTTTCGTCGAGCTCGACGAAGGCAAGCGTCGTGTTATGGGTCGCATCGAGACGAACATGCGCCTCTCCGACATGATTTTGTGCGAAATCCGCCAAAAATCTCCCGATGAGATCGTCGCCGACGCTCCCCCAAAACGCGCTCTCCGCGCCGAATTTCTTCACGCCGCACGCCACGTTGAAGGGCGCGCCGCCCGCACGTCTTTCATAGGAAAAGACGCCGTTTTCATTTTTCCCGATCATATCGGCGAGAATTTCGCCTACGCATAAAATCATGATATTCTCCTGTTAGAATGAGATTTCCCGACTCCGCTATGCTCCGCTCGAAATGACAGTATTGGGAGCCGAGAAGAAGGCTTATCTTGTGGTCTCCCCTTCCACGATGCGTGCAGGAACTTCGACCCGTGCGGGAACTTCCTCTCTCCGGATCCGTTTCATGAGGAGATTCACCGCCTCCCGTGCGAGGGCGGGGATATCCTGCTCCACGGTGGTGAGTTTGGGGTGTCCGCGCCATGCGTCCAAAACGCCGTCGAAGCCGATGATCTGCAAATCCTCGGGGACGCGCTTCCCCCGCTCTGCGGCAACGTGATAGGCGGCGTTGGCGAGCATATCGCTCCCCGCGAAGATGCCATCCACATCGGGATATGCCTCAAAGAACTCGCGCATGATCTGCGTCTCCTCGCCGTGGCGGAATTGCTTTTTGAGAAGCCGCGCGGGAAGAGAATGCTCGGTCATGGTGTCTAAATACGCCTCATAGCGGTACTTCGTCTCCGATTCGACCGCCGTTACGCCGCACACGCAACCGACTTTCTTCGAGCCGCTTTTCAAAAGTTTTTCGACCGCTTCACGGGAGATCCGATAGTTGTTGGAAGTGACATAAGGGATTCCCGCGCCGAAATGCCGGTCGAGCGAGACGATGGGAAGCGTCGGGTCGATGTCGCCGTGGTCGTAGTGGGTGATGAAGATGATGCCGTCTACCCGCTTCGTAGTTTGATGATGCAAAAACAGCGGGGAAAATTCCCCGCTGTTTTTGAAACTTGCCCAAAGCGCCGTTTTTCACTCCCACGCCTCTGTTTTATGCGAAGTAGATCTTGATGTAGGCAAGGTTGATACACTTGTCCGCGGTCGTAAAGTCGAGGCGGAGGAAGCCGCCCACGACTTCATATTCCGTCGTGACGATCTGCCCCGTCGTGCCGTTTGGAACGGCGATGTTGCTTTGAAGCGCCTCCCCGTTTGCGGAGATCATGATGCCCGAAGAGCAGTTCCAGGGGTTGAGGAAGCACAGCTCGATGCGGTAAGTCCCCTCTTCGGGAAGTTCAAACACATAGCTGAGACGCCGTGCCATGTCGTTTTCGAACTGGTTCTTCGTGTAGCGGTTGGAGACGGATTTCTCCGCCTCCGCGGCGAGCCCTTCCTGCGCCCATGTGTTGGCGGAACTGATGCCGCCCGAGGAAGATGCCGAGCCCGCCGTGCCCGACTTCGGGTCTGCGCCGTCGGCAAGCCCCCAGTGCATGCCCGTTGCATAGTCTGCGCCGAAGAGCTGTTCGGTGACCGAATTGTATTTTCCGAACTTCTCCCCTTCGGGAAGGGTGTTCGTGTCATAGTCGCCGCAGTTGACAAAGTAGGCGACCGAGTTGTCACGCTCCCCCGTAAATTCCCCGCGGAATGTGACGACCGCCGTATAGAGGTAACTCCCGATGCGAGCGGAATTGCCCTCCGCAGACGAGACGGTGACGGGAATGAGCGAACGCGTCTCGCCGTTTATCGTCACGTCCTCTGCCGCCGAGACGACGGAGGCGGGGATGGGAATGAGCACTTCATACATGCCGTCGGGACCGTTGTATTCGAGGGTCCTCTCAAAGAGGACGGTCTCGCCCGAGGAAATGCGGATGCTCTTGCCCGCGTCCGACTTCGCAAAGTAGGCGACAAGGTGATTGGTCTTTGCCTTATCCACCGCCATGCGGTAAGTAAACGAGCCGCCCGCCGTCGCATAGCGCGAGGTCGCAAGTTCCTTGTCCGCGGTCGAACCGACCGAGCCGTTGTCCGTCATCTTGTGCCAGTCGTCGATCTCGTATTGACCGTAACCGGGCTGGACGGTATCAATTTTCTCGAAGGTATAGTTCTTCGTGCCCTCGTCGGCATTCTCCCCTTCGCCGAGGAATTCGAAATACACGCCGTAGCGCTCGGTGTGCTGGCGGAAGAAGTAGGAATAGACGAGCTCTTCGTCCCCGCCCGAGAGGACAAACTTTCCGTCCTTTGCCGTAAAGTGGGAAGAAAGGTCGGTCATGAATGCCTGTGCGCTGTTCCCCTGAATATGTACGGTCTCCGAAAAACCGCCGAGATCGCGCGTGGCGGGAACGAGCACGTTGACGCCGTCCGTCGATGTTCTCATGTTGTTCGTCCCGAGCTCCGCCGCCAGCACGAACGGACCGTATTTGAAGGCATAGGCGTTGGGATTATCGGGAAGAGAGTACGCTTTGAAGGTCTTTTGAAAGACGATCTTGACGTCGTCCCCCTTCTTGACGTCAACGGAGACGAATCCGTCGTCCGCGCCCTCCGTGACGGGTTGCCCGTTGAGAGTGACTTCGAACTTCTGCGTCCAGTCGGGAACGCGGAGTTTGAGCTCGGTCTCTCCCTCGTCGATGTGAAGGGTTGCCTCGTCGGAATTTTCGAGATTCGCGGTCTGGGTGAGGGACACGCCGTCGGTATGGAGGGTGGAAGCAAGGTACATGGCAACGACCGTCTCGTCCTTATCCTTATAATAAACGCTGTCGTTGAGCTTGGTGAAGCTCTCCATGCCGCTCCCCGTGCAGCACCAGAAGTGCTCTGTGGGGGAAGAATAGACCTTGAAATACCCCGTCCCCATCGGCTGCCAGTAGGTCGTCATGCCCGTCTCGGGGTTCTGCGACGCCCAGATGTCGTTGAGGTAGGTGTTTTCATAGAAGTCGAGATACTTCTTCTCCCCCGTTACGGAGAAGAGCATGCGCGAGAGTTTGAGCATGTTGTAGGCGTTGCACGTCTCGCAGTTGGAGCGGGTGCGTTCGGCGTCGAGGACGTCATCCCTTCCGAAGTGCTCCCACTCGGAATTTCCGCCGGTGATATAGGTATGATGTTCGGTAACGCGCGTCCAGAACTTCTCCGCGAGTTCGAGCATCTCGTCTGCGTCCACTTTTTCTCCGTCGATCGTCTTGCCGTCGAGGGTCATGTAGCGGTTGAGTGCGCCGATGATCTTCGGAATGGTCGTGTTGGCGTGCCGCCCGTCAAGGTAATCCGCCTTGTCCGAGAGGATGTCCTCAAAGAGGGAAGTCGCCCGCCCCGGATTTGCGATGTCCTCGTCGAATTTGTGCGCGGCGATCGCATGCTTTTCGTCCCCCGTGATCTTATAGAGGTTGTACATACAGTCGTTCATGCCGCCGTATTCGATGGCAAGGACTTGGGCGCGGGTCGCCTCGTCCCACTTGGAGACGCGGTCATACACCCAATCGCCGAGCTTGGTGACGACCGTCTTTGCCGTATCGCTCCCCGTATACTCGACAATGTCAACAAGACCCGCGATGAGCTTGTGCATCGTGTACCACGGCACCCATGCCTCCGTCGCGATGTTCGCCCTGCCCTTCTCAACGTTGTCGAACTGACGTTCGGGCCTTGCGAGGAACCGCGCGCCCCAAAGGAAGCCTTCCTTCGCGCCTGCCGACGTCGCATTGTCCTGACAGATTTTGAGTTCGCTGACGATCGCGTCGATGCGGGATTTTATCTCCTTCCGCGTCGCCTCGGGCGTGCCCGCGTTCGCATATGCCTGTGCGAGCGCCGAAAGATAGTGCCCCGTGGTGTGACCGCCGATGAGAGAATGCTCCCAACCGCCGCCGTACGCCTGTCCGTTGGGCTCAAGTCCCGCATTGACGTAGAAGTCGGAGAGAAGGCGGTCCTTGTCGATGGAGAGGAGATAGTCAAGCTCCTTTGCAAGTCCGTTCGCGGCGTAACTGTCGGTAATTTCCGTCTCGCCGACGGTCGCAAATCCGACGCTGTTTGTCTCCTTTGTGCCGCATCCGACCGCCGACGGAAAGAGCGGTACACAAAGGCATGCGGAGAGCATGATCGAAATGGCTTTCTTGGCTCCCTTGCGTTTCATTTTCACATTTCCCCCTTTTCAAACGTTTTTTTCGTTCAAGACTTGTCTTTCCCGAAAAAATATGCTACAATCATTATAAATTATTCGGGGAAATCCGACAAGTACATTTTCGGATTTTATGGTAACAAAAAGTAAGATGATCCGACTTGATCTCGAAAAACCCGTCGACCCCGTTTT
Source organism: uncultured Clostridia bacterium (assembly GCA_947630245.1). Lineage (GTDB taxonomy): Bacteria > Bacillota > Clostridia > Christensenellales > Borkfalkiaceae > Gallimonas. Next base: position 6,521 of record CANRGR010000037.1, read on the forward strand.
CTTCGGGGAATTTCTCTCCCCCGAGCGCGGTTGGCGGCACCTCACGCGCAACCTTATTGATTACGAACTCATGATCGTGACGGAGGGAACCCTCTTCATCGGCGACGACAAGGAGGAATACCGCGTGAATGCGGGAGAGTACCTGCTCATGCCGCCGACCCGCTACCAGCACGGCACCCATTCCTGCCGATGCCGCTTTTTTTGGCTGCATTTCCGTTGCGGCGCGGAGAATGCGAACTGCTCTCTTCCAAAGACGGCACAGGTCTCCGACATGGACGCCGTACGAACGATCTTTCAGCGGATGTTCGAAGCCGAACGCGCCGATCCGCAGGGACTGCAACTGAAATACCTTGCGACCTTTCTCCTTTTCGAGCTTGTAAACGTCGAGGCGCAGGAAGCGCCCCTATCCGCCCGCGCAAGACTGACGGAGCGGATCAAAGAACTCGTCTTTCGCTATCGGTTCACCGATCCGAAAATTGCGGAACTTGCGCGCGAACTCGGCTACCATGAGAAGTACCTCTCCGCCGCCTTCCGTGCCGAGACGGGAACGACGCTCAAAAAGTACATCGCCTCCGTGCGGCTTGCCGAGGCGAAGCGGATGCTGCTTGAAACGGACTATACCGCCTCCGAGATCGGCTACTATCTGAATTTCCCCGTTCCGCAGACTTTTTTCCGCTTTTTCCGCACCGAGACGGGCATGACGGCAACCGAATTCCGCAACCAAATATTTCATGATATATACGCCCAAAATTGTCAAGATCAGAAAACATAAGCTGTCCTCTTGCGAAAACGCGGACCGCATGCTATAATATCTTCGTACCGAAATTGTAAAATCAGGCTCATCGCTCCCATTTTTGACACACACGCGGGGAAAATTTGCGCTATCATGACATTCGGGAACATTCGGAGGATGAAAAATGAAGCATTGCGCGGTAAAAGTACAGCTTGAAAGCGGCGTAGAGTATTTCAACAGCGAGATCGACGTCACCTCGGGCGACGAGGTGGCTGTGAACGGAAAAACGGGCGTCGTGCTCGAAACGCTTGATTGGTTGGACATTGAAGGATTCCCCTTGATTGATCGTGTGAGCGACGACTTTGTTCCGCCGTACGGCGAGATCGAAGCGGCGATCCGTGCCGCCGCACAAGACGCTCTCCCCTCCCTCCGAAAGGAAAACGCTCCGCGGGAAAGGCATGTGATGCGGACGGAGGATTTCGAAATCGCCGACGGAACGCTCGTGGCATATCGCGGCAAGGACGCCTTTGTGCGCATTCCGGACGGCGTTACCGACATTTCCGAGGGGGCGTTTCGGGACAATGCGTTCTACCTGAAATCGGTCGTCATTCCCAAAAGCGTAAAACGCATCTGCGGACGCGCGTTTCATCTTGCCATTTCGCTGTGGGAGGTGATCTTCGAGGGTGTTCCCGAGGAGATCGGCAGCGAGGCGTTCGGCGATTCCGATGCGCTCTGTGCGGTCTTTTTGCCGGAAGGAATCAAAACGCTCGGGAAAGAAGTATTCCCCTACGCGACCCATATCTTTGTAAAAGAGCGTTCCCGTCCGCGGGGATGGGACAAAAATTGGCACGGCGGCGGTCATACGGTCGAATACGGCTGCGACAAACGGCTCTTCGTCGAGGACGGTCTCGTCTATCTGGTTGCGGAGGGCGTCGGGGAGACGCTGACGCTCTCCCAAACGGATGAGGTGACGCTTGCATGCGCCGCCGCGCCCGTGAAAGAGCTCGTCGTTCCCTCTGTCGTCCGCGGGAAAAGAGTCGTGGGCGTCAATACGGGCGCGTTTGAAGGCAACAAGGCAACGGAGGCGGTCGTCCTGCCGGAGGGAATGGATTTCATCGGCGAGAACGCCTTTCGGGGATGTCTGAATCTGCAAACAATTTCCCTGCCCGCAAGTCTCGGCGTGATTCACGAAAATGCGTTCCTTTACAGCGGACTCCGCTCCATTCTGTTCCCCGCCGGCGTGACTTTGCACGATTCCTGTTTCTCCCATTGCAAACAGCTCGAACGCGCCGTGATCGGCGAAGGGACAAAAGTCATCCCGCAAAGCGCGTTTGAGAATTGCGAGAGTCTCGCCTCGGTGATACTGCCGTCGAGCGTCGAACGCGTGGAATCCGCCGCCTTCCGCGGCTGTACGAATTTGTTTGATTTCATCGTGCACGGCACGCCGGCTTTCTCCCGGGACGCCCTCGGCTTTGACGCGCTCCGGCTCTCCAAAAAGGGCGGACTTCGCTACCTCGGCTGCGCGGAACAGCCCTTCGGCGTCTGCCTTGATCGGGACGCTCCCCGCGCCGAGCGGGAAGAAGTCCGTGAGGCAGGCGTCTATGTCGTTCCGGACGATCTGAGCGCCCTGCCCGAGAACTTTGCGGAGGAGAATCCCGACGTCAAAAAACTCGTGCTCGGCAAAAACCTCTCCGCATTCGACGCCGGAGACTTTATCCGACCCAACGGCGAAGAGCTCGAAGTGGAAGTTCCGTCCGGATGCAGACATATCCGATATGAGGGCGACAACCTTCTGAATGTCACGAGCGGCATTCTCCTCCGCGGCGGGAAGAAGGGCGTCCTGCCGAAGGGACTGAAAGAGATCGGACCGTTTGCCTTTCTCAACCGCAAAAAAATCAAAGAATATTCCTTTGAAGAGGGATTGGAAAAAATCGGATACGGCGCGTTCTCGCGGAGCGGCATTCAATCGCTCGTCTTGCCCGCCTCCCTGACTTATGTCGACGATCACGCCTTCTCGGATACCCCGTCTTTCACGGCGCCCATCCGGTTCAAGGGGACGCGCGCGCAATGGGACGACGCCATCCAATCCTCCGTACAAAAGACGGTCGTCTGCGAAGGGGAAGGCGACCCCGCGCTGCGGACGGTGGAAGTCAAGGTCGTCAGCGTAAAGTTTGAGGACGGAAAGAAGTTGATGTTCAACTGCCCCTATACGGTGAGGGTCGGCGACCGCGTACGGGTCAGCGGACCGTACGAAAAAAAGACAGGGACGGTTCTGACCGTCGAGAATCGCTGGACATACAAAAAGACGGCAAACGCCGTTACAAAAATCATCAGATAAAGAAGGAGGGAAAAAAATGGCAAGAGTAACGAAGGCAGAGCAGATTGCACAGTTCTGCGAAGGCGAGCGGAACAAACGCGGCATCGTCACGGTTCCGATTCCCGAGGCGGATTTCGAGACGGCGTATATCGCAGACGAGGGATTGTTTCAATTCTCCGACGCTGCAAATGCGGTCGTAGTTTCCGCTTCCGCGCCGCTCACGCTCTCCCGCGAGAGCGCGGAAAAACTCGGCAAGCGGCAGATGAAGAAATCAATGGACAAATTCTGCACGGCGGTCACTTTCAACGGGTGGGGAATGGAAAATTCCGTTTGGAATTTCATGAACGGAAAGCCGGCGAACTTCCCGCGGGTCTTTACTTGCTGTCACAAAACCGTTCCCCTTTGCGCGGAGAACTTTCCCGAGACCAAACAACTCTATCCCGATCGTGAGGTGTTCCGGGACGGACGTCTCGAACTTTCCATGCGCGCGGGAAAGGAAGAAGATCTTCTCATCTCCACGGAAGAGATCCCCAAGACGGGGAAACTTACGATCCCCCTCACGTTCCGTCTGAGCTCAGAGGCGCCAAAAGCTCCCGTCGTCTTTCACGATACGTTGGAGCCCCGCCCCATCGACGTCTCCTTCGAGGTAGGCAAAGACGTGTATTCGTTGAGCATCCAAATCAGATGCGGTAACAACGAACGCACGGCATTCACCTCTTTCGGAAAGTGGCGCGCGGGCACCGACGAGCGGGGCGCATGGTTGCAGGCGATGATCACCTTCACCTTCAACGGTTATTGACAGATTCCATCATGCCTACGCGTGTAACGCGTAGTTTGCACAAGTCCTGAAAGGGCGGCGGAAATGTCCCGGGGCGTGTATTTCCCGCCGTACTTGACAGCGAACTGCTTTTATGTCATAATAAATTATCTCATCGCAAAAGCGAAATTTTTTGGGGGAAATCATCATGACACCTGCGCAATACGTCATTTTGTGTACAGCCTGTCTCGGCTTTCTCGGCGCGGTAGCCGCCGCAGCGGTGCCGCATTTTCTCGTCAACAAAAATCAAGAAGTGTACATGCTGAAAAAAGAAGCCATCCTCGAAAGTCTCACCTTTCTCGACGACTATATGGCGGTCTTTTTGGAGAAAAACGGCATGCGGGTCGCGCAACGGAGCGAGGCTACGGAACTTACCCTGCGGGCGCGCGATTGTCTCAATAAACTACTGATTGCCTGCCAAAATAAAAAGATTATCGAGACGTTTTGCGCGCTCATCTATCCGCAGGGATACGGGAAGTCCGAGCCGGACCTTGAAGATTATCTCTTGTTCAAAATTCTGTGCAGACGCGCACTCGGCATCCGCACGAAACTCGCTCGGGATGCGGACACGGTTGCGTTTCTGTCCGAATTGAACGTCGGCGTGCCAAACGTGGTGAAGCGTGCATCAAACAAAAGAAGATGATGATATTTGCGGATGCGGGAAATAGGGATTAAGATTTTTGTTTTTCATTTGAAAAAACATTCCTTTATCCGAGGCGGCCGCCTTTCTTGAACCACGCGATCGTCGCGTGGTTTCTTTCGGACAAGGAGCGCCGACCCATTTCGGGTCGGCGCTCCTTTTGAAAAGGGGGGCATGTTGTCACACGATAAGCATGTTCGCAAGCGCGCACTTCGGACAGCCCGTACAGTCCCTGTGGGCGCAGTCATAATGAAGATCGTAGCGCAGAATGTACTCGTCGGGCAACACCATATACGCCATTCTGCAACCTTTTGCAATCTCTTCCGCGAGTTTCGGCTCGATGTCCTGCGGGCGGAGAAACTGCGCGAATGCGTAATAGTCGTGCGCGAGCGAATTTTGCCGCCCGACGGGAAGGCTGCGGAAAATTTCCCCGATCCGCTCTCCGTGTTCGGCAAAGAACCCGATGAGCTCCCCCTCCTTGATCCCATCCAGCACGAGCGCCTCGTTGAGGCGGCGCATGAGCCGCGAGACGGCGTCCGCCTTGTCCCCTTTCGCGCCGTCGATGACTTTTAAGCACTTGAACACGGTCACGGAGTACATCGGCTCGTCCGCTTGAAGATGATAAGTCTCGCGCACATGTTCCGCCGTTTTTTTGTCGCGGAGGAGCCGTTCCGCCCAATAGTCGAAGAGCGGATTGACGAGGCAATATCCCTTGCAGATGGATTTTACAATCATCTTTTCGTCGTAGTTTTCATCGGTGAAGGCGACGCATTCCCACATGGGTGAACTGCCGAGAAGGGAGAGAAATTCGCCGTCGCCGGAAAACGCTCCAAGTTCCTTTGGGAACTCCCGCGGGACGCCATTGAGAAACAGCTCGCGGAAGTTCTCTCTGCCGACGGAAGAATCGAGCAATTTCCCCTCCTTCCGATACCGTTCTCCGAGCTTTCGCATGCCGCTATGATACGCCTCGGCGTACGGAAGATTGCTTTTGATAAATTCGAGCGCGATTTCGCGATCCGTTTTCCACTCCTCGGGAAGGAACGTGTATACAATGGGAGTTTTGCGGATCTGCCCGATGATTTCCGTCCGCGTCATTGTTCTTCTCCGTATTTCAGGCGCAATCCGGCGGTGCGCCCGCAGTCAAGAAGTTTCCAGGGTCCGGCGTTTTCCCCGATTTCGAGATAAAAACTCACGCCGTATCTTTGCGCCTCTTCCAATGAATCGAAGATCGTGGACAGCCACCAGGGTTCGAGGAGCAGCCACTCGCCCTCCCCTTCGTCAAAGATGTCGATCTCTCCGCCGCCCGCGATTTCACCCTGTTCGACCGTCCAGACAAGATCGGATTTCCCGTTCAGACGCGCGTCCCAATATTCACAGTACGGATAGAGATTATAGACGCGGAGCGTGAGTGCGCAACCGTGGCGGGCGGTGAATACTTTGAGCGCTTCGAGCGTTCCGAACAGACCGAATACGTCCTTGCCGAGACAATAATCCGCGGTGACGGTCTCGGTTCCGACTTCGTCGAGAGAGGAACACTCGCCGTCGTTTTCGTCGTAAAAGACGATTTCCCCGGCGTCATCTTTGAGACGGATCTCGGAGAGGAGAAGCCGCAACGTCTCCTTTTTTGCCGTCAGCTGTGCGAACGGAATGGGACTGTCGTCCTCATAATACCGCCAGAAGTCCTCGAAAGAAGTCTTTCCGCGAACAAACTTTGCGTCGATTGCGGGAAGGATCTCCTCAATGAAGTCGGCAAGTTCGCGGAAGGACGCCGTACGGAAGGAAAGGTTTGCTTTTGTTGCGATGTGGGAGGAAAGTTGCGTAAGATCGGTAAGTTGTTGTTTCATAATGAACTCCTTAATTTGTTTTTCTGAGACAATCATACCATAAAAAAACGCCCCGACTATGTCAGAATCGGGAGCGAAGGAGAAGTTTTTTATTTTTTTCTGTTTTTTTCCACGGGCATAACGTCAATGAGCGCGGTGATCGGAACCCGACCGCCCGAGCCGTCCTCTTCGCCGTACAAGAGCATAAACCCGCTCTGTTCATAGCTCAGCTCCCGCGGACGGATAATCTTTCGGGGAGAGAGCGTTCCGTCGTCGGAGAGGAATTTGCATTCCACCCTTCCCCCGCCGCGAATGGCGCGGGAGAGAACGCCGAATTTCTGAATCTGTCTGAGCCGATGATTTCCGCAACGGACCGTGACAATGCCGTTGAGTTTCTCCGCGGCGCGCTTGTGCACCCGCATCGAAAGAAGTTTCTCGCTGAGATCCGCCGCCTCCCGTTCCGAAAGGCTTCCGCTTCCGCCGATCATCGCAAGGAGATAACAGAGTTCATCCTCGCTCAACCTCGCCTCGTCGAGACAGTATTTCGTCCGCGCGCCTTTGGTATGGCGGACGTGATAGCCTGCGTCCTCGATCTCCTTGATCTTCCGATAAAAAGATTTTTCCTCGATGTCGATACCGTAATCGGAGAGAAGGATATCCAAGAGCTCCTTCTTCGACAGCATGTGCGTCCGATCGGTGTGCTCTTCTAAAATTTTTAATAGTGATAATGCTACTTCTTTTGCCATAGCGGCCGCCTCATTTGAACCATAAAAAATGCACCTCAAAACTTCCGACTTTTGGGGTGCATATCATTTTCAACCGGTCTCTTTGTTCGTCTCGATTTTGCTTACGCCGCACAGAGGGCGCACCGTGACGTTGCCCGTCCAGATCGTTTCGCCGAAGCGGGAGATAGCGACGGAAACCTTGACGGAAACTATGACGGAAACTTTAACCTTCTCGCCGTTATCAATCTCCCGTTTTTCCGTCCCCGCCTCGAACTTCAAGCTTTCCACTTCCAGATCGTCGTAAGAGACGCCCGAGAAGAGCGTATCGCCTTCCAACACCGTTTGACCTTCGTCTCCTTCTTCAAGTTGACCGAGGATGATCTTCCCATCGACGATGCCGAGCCTGAAATCCTTGTTATTCTCATCAATCGCGATCACGAGCTGCTCATAAGAAGGTTTATCCGAGTTCGAATCGGCTATTTCGACCGAATACGCAACGCGGAGCACTCCCTGGATGTTTTCGAGCGCCTCGGTGCCGAGGATTTCGGCTTGCGAGATATCCTGCATGACGCTCGTTGTGCTCAGAACCGCCGACGTCATGACCGACACCATGACGGAAACCAATCCGAGGAGCAGGACGGAGATGAGCATTTCCGCGAGGGTGAAGCCCTTTTTCGAACGGACGAGATTTCTCCTCCCTGCGGTCGTCGAAATGACTGGGGTTGCGGCCGTCGAAATGACGTGGGGGGTACGAAGTTTTTTCATCATGTGCCTACTCCTCCCGAGGACGTGCCTCCTCCCGAGGACGTGTCTCCCCCCGATCCGGAGCCGGCGGCGGTTGTGTCTCCGTAGACCGACATCCCGTCTTTGGTGAAGAATTCGACATCCACATCACATTTGTCTCCCACATCGTCCCTATTCGTGGGCTTATAGTGCACAGTAACGTCGTCGCCGCCTTCCGCCTTTTCGATCATCTTTTCGAGCTCTTCCACGGCTTCGTAAAACTCCTTATCCTGCTTTTGGGCGGAAACGTCGATGTTCATCGAAGCGGAATAAAAGGTAGCGAACAGAGCCGCGGAGAGGGCGACAATGAGGACTGCGACGAGGATCTCCACGAGCGTTTCGCCCCGCTTCCAATGCCGTTTTTTCATTGTTTTGATCATGTTTCCACTCCTCCCGTCAATAGTTCGTTCATAAAGGTCGCCCCGTCTACCTTAAATTCCAGCGTTCTTGTATAATATCCCTCGTTATCTTTGCTCCAATTACCCGCTCCATCCTTCTCGAAAGACGTTGCGACCTTCATCGTCATCTGATAGTTTTTGCTTTCCCCGCTTGCGACATAGAATTGGAAAAAGAAATCGCCGCCCTGCACAAGGAGAATGACATGTACCGTTCCCATCTCTTCATGACCGTCCACCGTGAGATCGAACTCAGTTGTCAAGACTTCTCCCCCCGGTTCGTACGCAAACCTACACAGCACGTCCTTTCCAAAAGTCCCATCGGAAAAGAAGAGCCCGAGGTTATTGAGATTATTGTCGTCGAGGATATAGATATCCTCCGGACCCTTGAACGCTTCCGGTTTATAAGATTTGAAATTGATCGTCGCTTGACCCAACCTGTTCAGGATGAGTTTTGCCGCGGAGGCGACGGAGAAATAGACCTGCTGATCCTCTTTTTCGTGCGTGTAGCGTCCGGCGTTGGACGTCGCCATTGTGAACACGAGCGTCCCCGAGAGCGCGGCGAGGAAAAAGACCAAGAGCGCAATGAGCACCGACGCGCCGCGGCGCGTTCTGCTGTTCAAACCGTGTTTCATACTTCCTCCCTCTTTCTCATTCTTCTCCAACGGCTTTCACATGGAGGCCGTAATCGCTATTCCATGTGATAGTTGCTTTCGCCGCGGGCACCCGAATGGTACGATATCTGATCGCGGTTTCGAAATCATCTTTGTTGACGATGATGTTTGCATAGCTAAGATTTGTCCTACCGCCATCTGCATTCAAGTTGAAGACCTTGACTTCGTCTTTGTCGTCCTCCTTGACTATTTCCCATTGGTTTTCCTCTAACTCCTTGACGGTGATATAATACTTCAGATTCCCACCCTCATCATTGGGATTGAAATCCAAAAGCAGATAGAACCCATAGTGATCCCACATGAGCCGGGTGATGTTTTTGTCCTTGTCGATTCCGGGGTGGAAATCGCTGCCCGTGAGGGGTTTGTAGCTCGACATATAGTATGTGGCGCTCGCAAAGTCGATGGTGTCTGTGTTTTCGGGATCGGGGGTGATCTTTGTTGCGCCGTATACCTCCCCATGATCTACGCCCTGGCCGCAGTACAATTCCGCCTTCGGGGTTTCCCCCTCCTTGATGTCCTCGATGACTATAGCCTCCTCGGTTGCGGCCTTCTCCGCCCAATAGTAGCTTTTAATCACAGCGTCTTTTGTTACAGTCTTTTGCACCTGAACAGGGTTTCCGTTTTCATCCAACACCGGATTTCCGCTGTCATCCGTCTTCGGCACCATAACAGGTTTTCCGTCTTTATACACCGGCACATCAACTTTGGTGTTGCTTGTGAGCGTCGCGCCGTCTGCGTCCAGCGGGAGCCCGTCTATATAGATCGTGTTCCCATTCTTCGTGATCCCCCGCATCGTGATCGCGCCCGGATCGACGTTTCTCGGATACATCGACCACGGATTATGATAATAGGTGGCATAGTAACCGTTGAATGAGAATGCAAACGACGCATTCTCCCCGGTAAGGATCTGCTTATCAGACTCGTTTTCATTTTCAGACGCGGATACCCCGTCTTTGTCATAGTGCTGGATCCAATTTCCCCAGAAATCGGTGTTGCCTTCGGGCATGGGGAAGGGATAGGGGGTTTTAATAGCCGTATCCGTCCCCGATTCAAACTCCAAATATTTCCAAGTCGTTGTCGTTTCTGACGTGGCTACGCCTCCCCACCCGTCTTTCATAACGGTCTCACCGTCTTTCATAACGGTCTCACCGTGCTCGTCCTTTTTCGACAGATAGTCTTTGAGCATCGTCTCCGAACATGCTTTGCCGCAACTTCCCTCCTGCAACGAAAAGACGTTGCTGTGCTCCGTAGAAAAGCGCGCCACGACGTTTGCCGTTACGGGGAGATCGAATGCCGTGGGATAGAG
>CANRGR010000038.1 GCA_947630245.1 uncultured Clostridia bacterium
ATAAGTAAAACCGCAAGGTGAGGCGGTATATAAATTCATTTATCGTAGAAACGATTTGAGAGGTTGAGCCGAACGTCATATATACCTAAAAAACGGCAACCGCCGACAGAGCATTTCGCTCCGTCGGCGGTTTTTTGCTATGTATTTTCATCACTGGTATGATTTTGCTTGACAACCGTCTGAAATGGAACTATACTGATTAGTACGATTTCGTACACGGAGCATTTTATGAACAATATTTTAATTGAGAAAATTCATCAAATCAATAATCTGAGTACAGAGCTTAACGCCGTTTATCACCAGGCGGCACTTAGGCTCGGTATTTCGGACAGTGTGATGTGTGTGCTATATGCAATATACGACAATGGAGAAAACTGTCTACTTAGTGAAATATACAAGCAGTCAGGAGTCAGCAAGCAAACGGTCAATTCCGCCATTCGAAGATTGGAGAGCGATGCGCTGATCTATCTTGAACAATATAAAGGGAAAGCCAAAATGGTTTGGCTGACAGATGAAGGCAAAGCCTTTGTAAAGAAAACGATAGCTCGGCTGTACGAAGCGGAAATCAGCGCTTTGGAAATGTGGGCATTCGATGAAATCGATATGTATATTTTTCTGATGAAGAAATATATATCTACTTTCAAAAGTCAGGTAGAAAACCTATAACTGCTAATTTTAATCAGTGTTTTGGAGGACTATATGGCATCGGTCAAAAATATGACTTCGGGTTCCCCTTTTAGAATCCTTTTTTTCTTTGCATTGCCGCTGATGGTTGGGAATGTTTTTCAGCAACTATATACGATGGTGGACTCTATGGTCGTTGGCAAAGCGCTTGGAATCAATGCGCTGGCGGCGGTAGGGAACGGAGAGTGGCTCAACTGGCTTGTTTTAAGTATGATACAGGGTCTTGCGCAGGGATTTTCAATTCGTTTTGCACAGGACTTCGGCGCTGACGATACAGAAAAATTAAAAAAGTCTTATGCCACATCGTTGCGACTTTCGATTCTATGTACAGGAGCGGTCTTATGCTTTCTGTCCGTACTCTATCTCTTGCATATTTATCGTTCTTCCCTGCAAGGACTTGGAGATACGATCATGCCGATGGTATCAGGTGTGGCAGAACTTGTTATGCGTATCCTTACAATTCTTTTTCTGCCGAAACTGCTTGGCAATGAAGGACTCTTTTGGGCAGAGGTTCTTGCTTGGGCTGGTGCAGATATTGTTCTTCTACCGAGCTTTTATGTCGAAATCTCTCGAAGCAAAAAACGTTGGTTAAGATTACAACAATAAGGCGCAAAGATACAGCAAAAGACCGTCGGCAGAACATTTCGATCTGTCGGCGGCTTTTCTATATTATAAAGCCCGCATTATAAAGCCCGCCGAGGGGAGAATCCCTCGGCAGACACATTTATGCGTTCTCTTTTCCGAGATACAAAATAAATCCGAACCAATCACGGGTTACGATTACCCTTGTTGAGTTCGGATTATTTTGATTTGGTGGAGATAGCGCGACTCGAACGCGTGACCTCTGCGTTGCGAACGCAGCGCTCTACCAACTGAGCTATATCCCCATGAAATTGTATTTTTCTGCCGCGGGAACGTCTTTCGCGCGAAGAACAGTTTGATTATACCCGCTTCTCGGAAAAATAGCAAGCGATTTCCGGACAGAATCGGAAAAAATTTCCGCTTTTCCGCCGATTTGCCCGCGGAAACGATTGACAGTTTCCGCGAAAGCGTGTAAAATAAACCATGATCGGGGGCATAGCTCAGTTGGTTAGAGCGCACGCTTCACATGCGTGAGGTCACAGGTTCGAGCCCTGTTGTCCCCACCAATCCGCCGCAACGCGGCGTCAAGATTCACCGGGCTTGTTTCGGTGGATCTTTTCCTTTTCTTGCCGTCTTTTTGCCATGCCCGCAAGGGGGGGATGCCGAGGCGATGTTTCGACTACGCTCAATATGACGTATTTAAGAATGGCGCGCCGCGGCAGAAGCCGCGGCGCGCCCGTCCGGAAGGGAAGGAAACACCCTTGCAGAAAACGCCCTCGGAATGGCGGAAAAAGAATGAAAAAAGCAGGTCGAAAGGGCGAAAAAAGAGGAGAAAAACCGCGAAGGGGAGCATTTGTTCATTTTTAGAAACAAATGGGAAAAAATTGTTCATTTTGTTTATTTATCAAGAAATATTTTTGTTAAAAAAGGGTCAAAAGAAAAAAATTTTGATGTTTTGTGTGCTCATTTGTGCTTATTTGTGCTTATAAACTTAAAAATGAAAGATATTTTGTCAAAATTCCGAATAAGTATTGACAAAACAGGAGATCAATGATATGCTGTAACAAAGATTTGAATTATATCACAAATATCTCACGCGAGAGAGGACATTTTTACGAACAAATCAATCATTTGCCCCGAATCCGGGGCGGACGCACGCAGGGACGACAGGCGCAGGGAGCCCGTTTTTCCCGTTCGCGTCGTGGCGATAGAGGGTGATTTTTGCAATGCGGAACGCTTCACCGTTCCCACCGATCTGCAAATCGGGCTTTCCGAACAACATACCATCCGCCTGAACGGGAAGGGGATGGTTGTGCTCGATTTCGGAAGGGAATTGCACGGCGGCGTGCGGATTCTCGCCCAATATGCGGGCGACGGCGAGGCGGCGATCCGGATCCGTACGGGGGAATCCGTCTCCGAGTGCTATGCGGAGACCGGCGAGAAAAACGCCGGCAATTATCATACTCTGCGCGACATCAGCACCAGACTGCTTCATTTTTCCGACCAGACTTTTTTCGAGACGGGATTCCGTTTCGTCAGAATCGACTTCACCGAGGACAAGGAGATCGTTCTCAAAGCGATTGTGGCGACGAGCGTGATGCGGGATCTTCACCCGATCGGCGCATTTCATTGCGACGACGAACGGGTCAACCGCATCTTCGAAGTCGCCTGCCGCACGCTCATGCTCAATATGCAGACCCATATCTGGGACGGGATCAAGCGGGACCGTCTCGTGTGGATCGGCGACATGCACCCCGAAATGCTCGGGATATTGTGTCTTTTCGGGCAGGATCCGTCGGTGGAGGATTCCCTCTCCTATTGCAAGGAACATACGCCCGTTCCGCTTTGGATGAACAACATCCCCACCTACACGGCGTGGTGGCTCATCATTCTTCACGACTATTATTTCCACAATCATAATATTGATTATCTCCGCGCGCAGAGCGATTATATCGCCGACGCGATCGGAATGCTCGAAGGGCTCGTCAAAGAGGACGGGCAGCTCGATTTGCCGAAGGAGAGTTTCTTCGATTGGCCCAGCCATGAGACGTCCGACGAACGGGAGGGGATCCGCTCCCTGCTCGCCCTCACGGCGGAGAAGGCGGCGACGCTCTGCGGCGTGCTCGGGCTCGATCCCTCCGCCGCGCACGAGATGCACAGACGGCTCTTTTTGAGGAGACCGCAGGTGAAGCATTTCAAACAGTGCGAAGCGTTTTCCGTCTATGCGGGATTCAAAACGGCGGAAGAGGCGTTTCCCTTCCTCACGGAGCACGGCGCGCACGGATTCAGCGCCTTCATGAGTTACTATCTTCTGAGCGTGATTGCGGACGTCGACCCCGCGCGCGCACTCGCCCTCATGAAGGAATACTTCGGCGGCATGCTCGACATGGGCGCGACGAGCTTTTGGGAGGATTTCGATCTCGACTGGATGGAAAATTCCTCTCCGATCGACCGTCTCCCCCGCGCGGGCGAACGCGATATCCACGGCGATTTCGGAAAATTCTGCTATATCGGATTCCGTCACAGCCTCTGCCACGGATGGTCGTGCGGTCCCATCATCTTCCTCATCAAAAAACTCTCCGGCATCAAGCCGCTCGAACCCGGTTGCAAAAAAGTCTCCATCCATCCTGTCTCCGCGGGTCTGAAAAAGTACGACATCAAATTCCCCACTCCGCAGGGAGTGATCGAAGTAAAGTTGGAAAACGGAAAATTCGACGTGACCGTTCCCGAAGGGATCGAAGTCGTCGGGTAACTTCCACGAAAAAATCCGAAGGGGCGCGCCCCTTCGTTTGGTTCAACTCCCTTGAACCAAAAAACAATTAAGAGGACGGATGTTTATGAAGAAAAGATCGTTGGCGGGTAAACTCTTTTTCTGCGGCGCCGTTGCCGCAGCGGTTTTCTTTGTCGCCGCGATCGTGCTGTTTGCTGTTTCCGTGGTCAAATCCGGGGATCAGATGGATCTCGGATACGACCTCAACAGCCGTTCCGTCGTCAAGATGGCGATCGGGGAGAACAACGAGCGCGTCGCGGGCACCCAACACGGAGAAGTATTCTCCTTTGACGAGAACGGCGAATTGCTCTGGGATCTCGGATCGCTCAACGACCGTTCCGTCTACGATCTCGTTCTCCGCGGCGGAAAAGTCTATGTGGTGTACGCCGACGGAACGGTGTATGTCTTTGAAGAGAATGACGCGAGAACGTTTTCCGCTTCCCGCGCCGCTTTGCTTGCGGAGGAATCCTCGGATACGCCGCAAGAGGGCGGGGAGGACGGCGCGGAGCCCGCGCCCGCTACGGGATTTTCGGAACACTGCGAGATCTACCGTCTGGATTATTCCATCGGCGGGAACGTCTCGAATACCCAGCTCCTCGCAACGGACGGAGCGTTCTATCTCAGATGCCGTCTCAACGACGGCAGCAACCGCTACTATCTCTACCGCTTTGAAGAGGGAGGGAGCCCCGAGCGCATCCGCCGTTCGAGTTTTGCCATCGGCGGCATGGCGATGGGAGGGGACGACTTCTACTACTCTTACCGCGGCAGCCTCTATATGGGCGAGACGGAACTGTTCAATCTCGATGAGGACATCCTCGCGCTCTCCTCGACGGAGACGGAGCTCTCCATTCTCACCGCGAGCAGTACGCTTGTCATTATGAATCTCGAAAGCAAGGAGATCGTGTACCGGGAGGGACTTCCCCTGCAAGTGGACACGGGGTTCGTCTTTTCCACGGGACGGAATTTCCTTGTGAAGATCAAAAACGGCGGCGTGGCGATGGTCGGCACGGAGGAGCGCGCGGTCACGCTCTCGATGGCGGCAAGCAACAACGCCAACTTTATTCTCTGGAACGACGATTGCTTTACGCTCCGCGATTCCACCGACATCAACAATCCCACCGTCGTCTTTTATTCCGTCTCGATGGCGAAGTCCATTTCGCTCTTTCACACGTTGAAATGGACGGCGCTTGCGCTCGCGCTCGTGTTTGCGCTCCTCGCCGTCTTGTGCGCACTCTGCGTCAAGGACCGCATGAGGGAGAAGATCGGCGCGGAGACGGTCTCGGTCGCGAAGTCGGTCTGGCGCAACAAGGCGATCTATCTCGCGCTCGTCATTCCCTTCGCGCTTCTCATCATCTTCTATTACATTCCCATCGTACTCGGATTCTCCATCTCCTTCCTCGACTATATCCCGGGGGAGAAGTCGGTGTTCGTCGGGTTCGATTACTTTGCCGCCGTGCTCAAAAGCGCAACGTTCTGGGACGCTTCGCTGAGCATGGTCATCTTCCTGATCACCGACCTTTTGAAAGCGCTGATTCCGCCTTTCATCATCGCGGAGCTCATCTTTGCCGTGCGGTTCAAACGGTTTTCGCTATGGGTGAGGATTTTGCTGTTCTTGCCCGGGATCCTGCCCGGCGTGGCGACCGCGCTCGTCTGGGCACAGGGAATTTTCGGCGCGACGCCGAACAGCCTCATCAACGCCTTCGCTCGGCTGTTCGTCCCGAGCTTTGCGGGGCTCAACTGGATCAATAACCCGTCGATGACGGTGCGCATCACCTCGGTCATCTGCTTCGGGTTCCCGTGGGTGGGGTCGTATCTCATCTTCTTCGGGGCGCTCGGCGGAATCAACTCCGCCATCTTCGAGGCGGCGAAGCTCGACGGCTGTTCCTGGTTCCGCCGTATCATTCGGATTGATATCCCGATGATCCTCTCGCAATTCAAATATGTGCTCATCACGTCCTTCATCGCTTCCGTGCAGAACTACGGAACACTGTACATCCTCTACGGCGCGGACGGATCCGCGCTCATCAAAACGCCCGCACTTCTCATGTACGGCGAAATCATGAGCGGGAATTACAGCACTGCCTCCGTCATGGGCGTGTTCCTGTTCATCGTGCTCGCCGTGATGACCGTACTCAACTTCCGCTCTCAGAGAGAGCAGATTGATTAAGGAGGAAGATCCCGTGAAAGAAGGAATCCAAGAAATCGCTGTCCCCGAAACGACGACCGTCACCGGATCCAATGCGCCGCAGCCCGTAAAGGTGCATGTGAGAAAGCGGGGGATCGACGGCATTCCCGCCCAGTCCATCCTCGTTCTTCTGCTCGTGATCCTGCTTCTTCTGACGACCCTCCCGCTCATCATCACGCTGATCATGTCCGTCAAGAACGACTATGACATCATGGTCTATTCGATCTGGACATTGCCGCAGACGGGTTGGGCGTTCGGGAACTACGCCGAGGCATATAAAGTGCTCTCGACGCCGCTTCTCTATACCCTGCTCATGGACCTCTTCGTCACCGTGACGGTGATGCTGATGAGCTGTTACATCGCTTTTCTCTTCCAGTGGTTCAACTTCAAGGGAAAGAAACTCCTGTTTGCGCTCTTCATTCTGCCCATGCTCGTCCCCAACGTCGTCTTGCTCTCGCCGACCTATGTCGTCGTGCGCAATCTCAACCTCGTGGGGAGCTATTTCGGCGTGATCCTGCCCTATCTCGCGGGCAACCAGATCGCCTCCGTCTTTATGCTCCGCGTGTTCATGGGACAGCACCCCAAGTCTTTATATGAAGCGGCGCAGCTCGACGGGGCGAACAAGTTCAATCTGTTTCTCCATGTCTGTCTGCCGCTCGCCTACCCGATCATGATGATTCAGGGCATCGGCATCTTCGCGGCAATCTACAACGACTACCTCTGGCCGCAGCTGTTGTTCGCAAACAACATCGAAGAGGGGACCTTGATGCCCTATTTGAAGTCGATCATCTACAATTTCAACCAGGGCGTCCAATATGCGATGTATCTCGTCGCGGGCATCCCGCTGATCATCTCCACGATCATCTCGATCAAGTTCTTTGTGTCGGGCGATTTCGCAAGCGGGCTCAAAATGTAACTTCGGAACTTACATGCGTTGCGGAAGCGGCGCATGTTCGGCTAAACAGAAAAAAATTAGGAGGAAACTGAATTATGAAAAAGAGATGGCTTACGACCCTTGCTTGTTTTGCAATGTGTCTGCCCTTCGCCTTCGCGGCATGCGGGGAGACGTCGGGCGGCAATCAAGGCGGAACGCAGGGCGGGAACGAACAGACCGGCGGCACACAGGGCGGCGGCACGCAGGGCGGCGGCACACAGGGCGGCGGCACACAGGGCGGCGGCACACAGGGCGGCGGCACGGACGAATCCGTGAACATCACGATGTACACGTCCGTCAACATCATCGAGCAAAATTCCCTGCAAATGGTTGCCAATGCCTATGAGGATTACCAATACGGACTTGGCAAAGACATCACGATCACCATCATCAACAATACCGACCCGGACGCATACGGTCAGACGTTGAGAAACCTCGCCGGCGCGCCGATCGCCGAGCCGACGATCGCCTCCGTCGCGCCCATTCCCGAATATCACGGGACGGACAAGATCGTGGATCTCTCGGGCTATCTCGAAGAGGAGACGGAATACAGCCCCGACTTCGATTCGTGGATGGATTCCCTCGAACCCGACGCTTACCGTACCGTCCGTTCGGGGTCGAAAGTCACCATTCCCGGCATCAGCTATTCCTCGAACTATACCTGCATGTTCTATGACAAGAACGCCATGAAAACGATCATGGCGGGAGACCCTCTCGTCGACGAAACAGGCACCATCGACACGTCGAGGCTCACCTGGTCGTGGATCATCAGCGCGCTCCAAAGGGCGAAAGGGCGGTCGGACTATCCCAACCCCCTCGGACTGTCGAGAAGCATGCAGTCCTGCGGACAGGTCAACTTCAACTTCATCACGTCCATGATCAACATGTATCTCGATCAGTACTTCCGTGATTTCATCGACGAAGTGCATTCGAAGGAAGGGGATTACAGCTATATCCCGAGTATCGACGGGAGCTGGACCTACGACGCGAACGACTACGGCATCGACCTTGCGAGCCGTTACAGCTACAACTTCAACCAGATCGTCGATAAATTCTTCAACCAGAGCGAGACCTACGGTCCCGAATCGGCGCGCTACAAGGAAGTCATGGAGAATCTCTGGGAGCTCGTGCAGTACTCCGATCCCGAGGCTTCTTACCACGACAACTTCAACCGCTTCAACGAGACAACCATCGTCAACTCGCTCCACACGGGCGGCTATGTGGACATGAAGCTCTTCTATGTGGAGACGCTCGGCTATGTCCGGACTTACCGCGACGCATTCAACGACAAGCTGCATAAGGGATATCCGAGCGCGGAGGAGATCGACGCCAACCTCGGCTGGTTCCTCCTTCCCCCGATGGAATCCGACCTTCCCGGCGTCGCCGAGAACGTCCGCGCATGGGGCGGTCCTCTCGAAAACTACGGCGTGCTCTCCACGGGTTCCGCCGCAAAGGACGAAGTGGCGGTGGACTTCCTCAAATTCCTCACGTCTCCGCTCGGACAGGAGCAGATTTCCGCGAACTATGACGGCGAAAATCATGCGCCTCAGGTCATGCGCCAGCTCGTCAAGAACATCCGCATTCCCGAGACCATCGACTACACCTCCGCCGCAATGTCCGCGGGAGGGGACAGCAACTCCTCGCCCTATCTCATCTTCGGGTACGGCAACGGACTTTCCACGAGCAAGGTGAAAGACAGCGCCGACTATGTGCGCGATAAGGTTGCGGAGATCGTCTCCGGTTACTTCATCGGCTCGGCAAAGGCATGGAACGGCACGGGACTTCTGAATGCGCTCAAAAGCGGATTCGCAGATTACGCAAAGGAATACAATCTCATCTATACCGATCCCGCGAACGTCGCGCAGGCGACCAACGGGCTCAAAGGTTCTCCCTATAACACCACGGCTTGATCACGGAGGCGGACTATGAAGAAGAAATGGCTCACGGCTTGTGTGTGCGGCTTGCTCTCCGCGGCGCTCATCCTTCCCGCTTGCGGGGAGGCGACGAATCCCGGCGGCACGACCTCCGGCGGCGAAAATCCCGGCGGCACGACCCCCGGCGGTCAGAGCGGAACGATCACGGGGACGGTTGAGCAGACCGACTTTCAAACGGGATTTCTGCGCAATGCGGGCGAGGACGACTACGGCCGCGCGTTCACCCAGACCGAGGCATACGGCGAAAAGGTCGTCGGCGTGTTCTATTTCCTTTGGCTCAGCCAGGCGGCGTACGACGTCACGATCGACGATTGGATCGCGCGCGGAAAGGGCGAATACACACTGACGGGCGATCCCGACCCCGATACGGGGGAAACCGTTCCGTCCGCTCCCACGTTCAGCTGGTGGGGCGAACCGATGTACGGCTACTACAAAGTGGAGGACAAGTGGGTTGTCCGCAAGCATGTCGAACTCTTTATGAACGCCGGGCTCGACTTCATCTGCTTCGACGTCACGAACAACGACTACTATGCGGGCGCGGCAAAGGCGGTGCTCGACGTGTTGCTCGAATACAGCAAACTCGGCTATAAAGTGCCCAAAGCGGTATTCATGTGCAACCACGACTCGCCCGGTATGATCAAGAATCTCTACAATGCGTTCTATCGCCGCGATACCTACGACCCCATCTGGTTCACAGGCAACGGCGACAAACCGTGGATCATCGCCGCGGAACGCAATCCCGACGACAACATCATGGACCGTTTCTATTTCAAGCCCGTGCAGTGGCCGTGGAGTTATTCCGAAAACGGCTTCCCGTGGATGGATTGGAACTGGCCGCAGAATGTCTATCGGGACAATGAAAACGATTACAATATCATGAGCGTCTCCGTGTCCCAGCACGTCGGGATCAACGGCGCGGGCACGAACTTCTCCCTCTCGGGGCTGTGTTCGCCCTATGTATTCCCCACGCTCTCGGACGGGATCAAACAAGCCCTGAAAGGCTCCTATACCTCTCCGGTCGAGGAGCTCGCCGAGACCTGGTACAACGCGAATTGGGGCAGAGGGTACGACCACGAGACGCAGAAGAACAGCCTCGACAACGCGAAGAAGAACATCAACTTCGAACAGCAGTGGGACAACGCAAAGACGAACGACGACATCAATCTCGTGTTCGTCACGGGGTGGAACGAATGGATTGCCCAGCGGCAGTCGAAGGATCCCAAGCTCGGAAACGGCTACGGCTACTATGTGGATACCTACAACATGGAGTTCTCCCGCGACATCGAGATGATGAAGGACGGATATCTCGACAACTGCTATCTCCAA
Organism: uncultured Clostridia bacterium; assembly: GCA_947630245.1. Classification (GTDB taxonomy): domain Bacteria; phylum Bacillota; class Clostridia; order Christensenellales; family Borkfalkiaceae; genus Gallimonas. The sequence continues at coordinate 10,416 of CANRGR010000038.1, forward strand.
CTCGTGAGAAATATCCGCGAATTCAACGGCGTGGGCAGTTATCAGATCGAAACGGCGGCGCTGTCCTCCGACGTCAATCTCTTCGATCTTTCGAATTGGAGCAACATGCCCGCGTATGCGGATCTCGTCAAGGAGACCGACCCGCGCAACTCGCCGGGAGCGGGGACGAACCGCTACGTCAACGAGACGGGCAGAAACGACATCTCGGAAGTGCGCGTCGCCACCACGGACGACAGCCTCTGCTTCCTCATCACGACGGTCGGCGACATCACGGAGAAAGCGGCGGACGATACCCGCTGGATGAATCTGTGGATCGGGCTCGAAGGCGAGGAAGGGGGATGGAACAACCTCAAATATGTCGTCAACCGCAGTCTCAACGGCAACAAGGCGTCGATTGACAAGATCGAAAACGGCGGTTTTGCCACGGCGGGCGAATGCGAGACCTATGTCTCGGGCAGATACATGCTCATTAAAATCGCCAAGAGCGCGCTCGGCATTTCGGGGAACAACTTCGGGATCCAATTCAAGGTGACCGATAATCTGCAAGCGGATTTCGACATTACCGATCTCTACACCAACGGCGACTGCGCGCCCATTGGAAGGATCAATTACAGCTACTACGCGAAGTAAAGGAGGCGCAATGACGAAATTAAAAAAATTCTGTGCTCTTGCAATGTGCTGCTGCTTGCTCTTTTCGGCGGGCGCATGCGGGGAGACCTCGGGCGGCAATCAAGGCGAGAATCCCGGCGGAACGACCCCCGGCGGGGAAACCCCGGGCGAGAATCCCGGCGAGAATCCCGGCGGAACGACCCCCGGCGGAACGACCCCGGGCGAGAATCCCGGCGAGAATCCCGGCGAGAATCCCGGCGAGAATCCCGACGCGTATGTGTACGGCGAGGATTGGATGGACGTCTATGACGCTTCGTATACCGAGAGCCTTCTTGCGATGGGGGAACAGGCATTCACCTATTCCCAGCTGTCGGGGAAGGACACCTACATGCGCGAGCGGGTGACGACGAGCGGGAACAAAGAGGGGAAGTTCGTGGGAATCTTCTACTTCATGTGGCAGAACGAAGGCAACTACCCCTACGACATCTCCAAACTGCTCGAAGAGTACGGCGCGACCGATCTCGAAAACAATCCGCTCTGGGCGTTGGCAGGAAGCGAGAAATACGACCCGAAGATCTCGCCGATGAATGCATTCCACTACTTCGAGGAGCCGCTCTACGGCTACTATGCCTCGACGGACAAGTGGGTGATTATGCGGCATCTCGAACTTCTGACCTATGCGGGCGTGGATTTCCTCTATCTCGACTTCACGAACGCAAGTTCGGGGAATCCCGACAAACAGCCGAGCAACATCTATCCCGAAGCGACGTATGCGCTTCTCGACAGCATTCTCGAATTGCAGGCGAAGGGGATCAAGTGTCCCACGATCGTGCCCATGACCTGCAATCCCTATACAAAGGACGATAAAACGCGCGGGAACGTCGTCGAATGGGTGTATCACAACTATTACGCGAAGGATAACTTCAAGTACAGTTCTTGTTGGTTCCGTGCGGATGAAGAACACAATCCTTCGGGGAAGCCGCTCCTCATCACCTATACGATCGACCGCGAGCTGTTCAAGGATAAGGACGCATACGACGCGTTCTGGTTCCGAAAGGTCGTCTGGCCGACGATGGTGAGACCCGATTCCTATCAGAACGGATTCCCGTGGATGGATTACGAACTTCCGCAGGCGAATTACGACGGAATCATGAACGTCTCCGTTGCACAGCACATTGACGGGCATTGGTCGTCCTCCGCGTTCCTTGCGAATTATCTCGATCAGACGCGCTATACCTATCGCGGCAGGGGGGCAGCGGCGGATCAGCGGCTTGCCGTCGAAACGGACAGCGTGGAGAACGCCTATTTCGGGCTCAACTTCGCGGAACAGTGGCGCAACGCCATTGAAGCGACGGGCGCGCGCGAACCCTGGATGGTGAGCGTGACGGGTTGGAACGAATGGGTTGCGCAGAAGTTCGATCAAGGCACGGGGCACGCCGAATTTGTGGATACGTTCAGCGTGGCATTCTCCCGCGACATCGAGATGATGCGCGACAGACCGGGCTACGGCGACAACTTCTATATGCAGCTCGCCGCAAATATCGCAAAGTTCAAGGCGAAGAGTTCCACCCGCAAGTCGGACACCGCCATGTGGAAACGGCAGACCCTCGAAATCGGCGATCTCACGGCTTGGGAAAAGGTACAGGCGAAATATATCGACTTCTCGGGCGACGCGATGGTCCGCGACAAGAACAGCGTGGGAGGCGTCTATCACTACTTCGACGACTCTGCCCGCAACGATATCCAATATGTGAAACTCTGCAATGACAGCGAATATCTCTATGTGCTCGTCAATACCCGCGAGAGCGTTACGCCCTACGAACAGGGGGACGAGAATTGGATGAATCTCTATCTCGCAACGGGCGCGAAAGGCTGGGCAGGATACAACTTTGTCGTAGGTCGCTTCCCCGAAGGCGGGCAGATGTCCATTGAGGCTCTTTCGGAAGATCTCGAAGGGAATATCGTGTCGACGCGGCTTGACGACCGCGCGGACTTCGTTGTCAACGGAAACTTTATCGCATACCGCATTCCGCTCAAAGCGCTCAAAGTGACCTCGAAGAGCGAAATCGGCGTGAAGGCATGCGACAATATCTTCGGCGTAAAGCGCACCGAGGCGACGGAGGACGATCCCGGCAACGACGGCGTCGGCGTCTATCAATTCGGCGACATCGAAGCCTTCTATTGCGGCGGCGACTGCGCGCCCGCAGGTCGGCTCAACTATGCGTACCGTCTCGCATATTGACGGAAAAAACAAGGATAAATTCTGCGGAATCGCAGGTTTATAAAAAAAAGGAGGAACGTATATGAAGGTAACAAAGAAATTGAAGTTATTGTTGACTTCCGCGCTCGCAGTGTGCTGTATCGCCACGGCGGCAGTCGGCGTCTCGATGGCTTCGAACACGACCGCAAGCGCGGCGGAAGCAAAGTCCAGTTGGAACGGCGCGGGCGGCGGCGGTAAGTTGACCCAGCTCATCGGCGCGTCGTCTACAAGTTGCGAAACCTACGGTGCAAGTTCGGTCAATATTCTCGATCTGCCGGGGAAAACGGGCTATTTCAGCGTTTTCTACAACGGAGAACCTAATCCCTGGCATGCGCTCACCCTGCAAAACGGCGGGGCGGGAAAGAATCTCGGTTGGGCTTGGACATTGTCCCCGACTGCCACCAAAGAAATTTATCCCTGGCACACGCTCATCTTTAAGAACAAAGACGGCGGACAGATCGGCGAATTTGGCGGTCGTATCTCGCCCGACGGACTGAGAAATCAGGCTGTCAACAATGCGAACACGAACAACTACATCACAACGGGCGAGACGTTCGAGATTCACATCGGAACGGGCACGGGCGACGATCATTCCTACATTAAGTTGGTCGGCGGCAAAGAGTGGACGCTCGAAGATGACGCGAACAAGTCGATTCTGGCGAATATCACGGAAAAGGATTTCCCGGATGGTTGCTATCTCCTTGTCGGTCTCATTTTTAATGCGGGCGGAACGGAACCCGGTGCAATAAGTGATGTCGGACGGATCTATGCGACCGATTACAGCGTGGACGCTTCCAAGACGCTCGACTACAAACAGATCAAAGACGCCGTTACAATCAAGCTGAATGCGGCGGACGCGGAAGGCTTCGGCGCGGGATATAAGCTCGAAGTCGGCGTCAACGGCAATCAGCTCGAAGAGAGCAAGTATTCCGTGAGCGTGGAAGGACAAGTTGCAACGGTCACCGTTCCCGCGGCTTCGCTGAACGAGATCGACAAGTCTCTCCTTGAAACGCTGAACTATCTCTCCTACCGCGTTCTCAAAGCGGACGGCACCCCTTACGGCGGCGCGGTCATGCCCTTCGGAATGTCGTTTGAGGCTCCCCCTGTACTCACTTCCGGCGCGGGCATGATTCTCCAAAGCAAGGACGAAGTTAAGATCACCTTCACCTATGACGGCGAAGTGGATCTCATGAACGAAACGGGCTCCGACGCGTTGAAAATCGCTGCCGGTAAGTCTTATAAGCTCAGCAAGGACACGGGCACGAGAGAGTTGACGAAGGATACCGAGTATACGCTCTCTCAGGACAGTCAGGATACGACGAAATACACGATTACGATTACGAAATCGTGCATAGAAGAGTTGCTCGACGGGCTCCGTTCCTATTCCTTCCGCATTACTTTTGGGAAGCACACGATCAATGTCAACATATATCTCGACGAAAAGAGCGAATACGGCGTCTATCTCAGAGAAGGCATCGACTATGCGGACGGCACCCTTACGCAGGACGAATACTATACTTCCGCGGAATTGAAGAAATTCAGCGAAGCAGATCTTTCCTCCCGTATCTTCTACGAAGAACCCGTGGACGTTTCCAAGCCGTTCACCGTGGAATATAGTACTCTTGATCCCTCTGTCGAATGGCTTGCGCTCGCCGTCATGAGCGATCCCACGATCTCCGGTTCCTTCACCGAGGGCGCGGCAGAACCGAATAAGCTCTTCTCCATCTTCTTCGGTCAGAGCAGAGTCAACCTGCAAGGGCTGCAAGGTTGGTCGGGCGACTTCTCCTTCTCGCAGAACACCAGCATGAAGAACAACATCGTTGAAATCTTCATCGGCACGGCAGGTCATGCGGAAGACGGATACATGAAGGTCAACGACTATAAGATCAACGGCGTGTTCAACATCACGCAAGCCGATTTCCCCGCAGGAACGGCATACATCGGCTTCTTCGCAAACAACCAGAAGCAGGATCACTACCTCACAGTCAACTCCCATGTCAATGCACCCGCGATCACTGCGCCTCAGGCGGATCGTGACTATGCAATGGATCTCGGCGCGGCGAAGGACTTCACGCTCACCATGCTCAATGCGGACGGAACCCTCGAACTCAAAGACGAGACGGGAACCGCACTCTCCGAGAGCGAGTTCTCCTATGCAGACGGCAAGCTCACCATTAAGGCGGCTTACTTCCAGCGCAGACTCTTCAAGAAAGAGGGCACCATCTATGTCTGGAACAGCACCACGCAGAAGGGCACGGCGTTCAAGCTCGCGTTCTCCCACAGCGGCATCCAGACGGCAACCATCGGCTTCACAAGCAATACCGCTCCCACCGATACCGTGTTCGAACTCAGCGGCGTCACCAATGTGGACTATGTCATTCAAAACGGCGAAGCGGTCGACGCGGCGAACTACTCCTTCGACAGCGGCAAACTCACGCTGAAAGCTGCCGCAATCAAGAACGAAATCGGCGCGCAGGAATTCATCGTCGGCAGCAGCGGCAAGCTCTATCCTTGCTATGTCCTCGCCAACGCATGGAATAACGGCATCGCTTCCACGGGCACCGTCGCCGCAGAGACGAACGGATACGTCCTCACCGACCTTGCGTCCTTCACGCAGCAGAAGGTCTACGATCTCACCGCGGGATATACCTTTGGGTTCGATCTCCGCACGATCGCGACGTACCGTGAGAACGGTCTGAACCAGACCGCAACCAACCTCTCCTTGAAGTTCTTCGATCCTTACACGGGCTACACGTTGTACATCACCCTCTACGCAAACTATGCGGATGATAAGATCGGAAGCTCCACGCCCGCGCTCTACCTCGAATACGGCGTTGTCGATTCCGAAGGCACAACCGTACCCGGTTCGTCCAAAGGAACGAGAAACGTGACTGCGGAGACCGCAAAGGCAATCCACAGCATTCAGATCAAGGAGAACAAGGGCGGATTGACGCTCACGGTCAACGGCCGTGACTACAACATCGGCGAGAGCGCACTTGTCGGCTTCAACTTCAAGGCCTGCGTCCTCTCCGGCGATACCACCACATCCGCTGCCGGCTCCGTTGTCGCGCTCAGCATACAGGAAGGACTTGTCGATGTCGGCGGAACGACCCCCGGCGGCGATCCTACGCCTCCTCCCGCAGGGCACGAGCATACCTTCTCCGATCAGTGGACGTATGACGAAAACAACCACTGGCACGCGGCAACGTGCGACGATACGACCGAGAAGAAAGACAGTGCGGCGCATACCTTCGGCGACGACGGGAAGTGCACGGTCTGCGGATATGAACGCGGGACCACGCCTCCTCCGACCGAAGAACCTTCGAAAGGATGCGGCACGATTGCCATCGGCGGCAGCGGCTGGGGCGGCGGCATTGCTCTCGGCATCCTTGCCGTCGGCGCGGCGCTTGTCATGTTCCTTCGCAAGAAGCGCGCTTAAATCG